>JAIORC010000123.1 GCA_021108335.1 Phycisphaerae bacterium | reverse complement strand
ATCGGGTGGCATGGTTAGCCCGCGTTTTTTGCGGGATAGCCATGAAAGATCGATTCACAATTTCTACGCTATCCCTCCTCAAGACCACCCAAGATTGGTAATTTATACGCCATTCATCATGGCGACCCCTTCGGTGTCGCCATGCCACCCAATATCTATTCGCCATTGTGTATCTATCTTTCATGGCCATCGGCTTCGCCGCTGACCATGCCACCCAACACCGTGGGAAATTGCATGCCACCCAACGTTTTTACTGGTTCCTGTTTTTTTCGTTTCTCGTTTTCACCGGTTCCTGGTTCCTGTTTTCTATGCGTTATTCAGGCGTTCGATACGCATTACTGCCGGCCATAGGCCTGTAACTTCTTTTGTGGCGTGTATTTGTGCGGGGTAGGCGTTGTTCAGGGGCTGGAGGCGGACGGTGGCTTCGTTGTCCTGGTAGTAGCGTTTGAAGGTTGTGCCTTCTTCCGGGCCGAACCGTACGAAGCAGTCGCTGCCGGAGCGGGCCTGGGTGTTGGGCGAGAATACCACGATGTCGCCGGGGTGATATTTCGGTTCCATCGAGTCGCCGGAAACCCGTGCGGCGAAGGCCTGCGGGTCGTTGATATCCGGGCAGCGGATGTATTCGTCGGCGATGCCGGCGGGGTAGTCCAGGTCGGTGAAATTCTGCGGATAGCCAGCCGACATCTTGTTTATCACCGGAATCATCTCACCGGCGGAAAATTTGTCAGCCTTGCTCTCGGCCATGAGTTCTTCGGCAACGGCCTGGATGTTCAGACGGCCCTGCCCGTCGCGCGGGGCTGCCTGCAAATCACGCAGAATACTACGGAATTTGTCCAACTCCGCCTTCATCGTCTCGTGCTCGCGGAGGATATCCTTGGGCGTTCTGGCCAGATTGGCCAGCCGCACCAGATCAAGCGATTCAAACTGGAGCGTCTGCTCCAGAGATTCAAGAATCCCGTCGGTGGGGGGGTTCTTGGCTTTGCCGGTCTCGATGTTGGAAAGGTAAGGCTTGGAAATGCCCGCGTGCTCGGCGACCTGATCCTGCGTCAACCCCAACTGTTCCCTTCGCTGCCGAATAATCTTGCCCAAGTCCATAATTTCTTCCTTGAAATGAGGTCTGTAATAGGAATCTCTATGATTATTCTATGGGGGATGTTAGTAAAAAACAAACAAAAATCGGGAAAATGTTAAATAAGTAACAAATATTGGTGAATATGCTTGACTTTGTTTGTTAAATGGTTATCATACACATATTGGATGTTAATAAATCCTGATACTTCAGGGGTTGAGTGTTAAATTTATTAAATTTGTGATGATTTTGAAAATGTAAATATTTTTTAGGAGATGCGTCATGCCTGTTCAGTTGCGAGAAAACATTTATCGTACCCGGCATATTCCCCGGACGGATGCTGTTTTGATGGGGCGGGCGGAGCTTTTGGCTCCGGTTGATCGGGATTTGATCGAGACGATTTTGATACGCGGCCAATCCGCTGCCTCGGTTGGACGATTGATGAAGATTTCGCCGCGTAATGTTCGCCAGCGTGTTCATCGGCTTGGCCGGCGAATGACCAGCCGTAAGTTTCTCGATGCCGCCCGGGCGTTGCCGTATCTCGCGGTTGAAGACGCCGAGATTGCCCGGCTTTACTACTGCCAGTGCATTCCGCAGCGGGAATTGGGGCAGCGGGTGGGTTTGACCAACCACGCGATTCGGCGGCGGCTGGATTTTATCACCGCTGAGATCGCGACCATCCGCAGGATACGCAAAGGCGGCATCCTAAGCGGCGAAGGGGCGATGGCGACGCAGGGGAGTTTTTCATAAGGGAATTTGTAAACCTTCGTGTAGGGGGATTCCTGAACGCGGCGGGATTCCTGAACTCTCGCGCGGCCTGCCATCCCTGGCCGCTGCGAAAACAGTCCAGTACCGCGTCCCTGTTAAATTGATGGGTGCCATGTTTCTGCTTGCAGAAGCATGTGGTAAAAAAAACGCGTGGGTGCCGTGGCGGGAAGCGAAGCGACAGCCACGAAAGATAGATACACGATGGCGAATGAATGTTTGGTGGTTTCGAGAAAGCAATGGCGTAGAAATTGTGAATCGATCTTTCATGGCTACCCCGCAAAAAACGCGGGGTTTCCATGCCACCCGACATCGTGGGAAATTGTCGGATGCTCCCCAAGGGGTTTTCCCGTAATAGTTACGTCGTGGCTGTCGCTTCGCTTCCCGCCACGGCACCCGCCACATGTGCCACCACCACAGGTTACAAACCCCCTTGGGGCAAGCCTGTGCCACCTACCCGCCACGGGTTGTAAACCCCTTTGGGGCAAGCCCGTGCGATCTGCACGGATTACCAGCACACAGGAGTATCGCATGTCGTCGAGTTCTTTTTCCGCAGCGTCATATTGGTCGGTTTGCGTCAACAAGGAAATTCGCCGGTCGACGCCGGCTGGTGGCAGTGCTGGGCGGATTGCTGCGATGTTTGGTTTGCCGGACGGCCATGGCGAGACGCTGTATCGCGATTTTCGCCTGGAGATGAATCCCGGGCAGATTGTCGCGGTGGTTGGGCCGAGCGGTGCCGGCAAGAGTGTACTGCTGCGGGAGGTCGCCCGGCGGGTGGATGATTCGCTGGCGGCGGGGGCGATTGAGCCGCGGCATGCCCGGCGGCTGCCGGTTGATTTGCTTTCCGGCGGGACGTTAAAGCAGCGGCTGGCTGCGTTGGGGCGGTGCGGGCTTGCCGAGGCGACCACGCTGGTAACGCCGGCGGGGCGGTTGAGCGATGGGCAGCGGTATCGGCTGATGTTGGCCAAGGCGGTGCACGAGGCGGTTTTGTCGGATCAGCCGAGGCTGTTGGTGCTGGACGAGTTCTGCTCGACGCTGGACGTAACGACCGCGACGGTGCTTTGCCGGCAGATCCGCAAGCTGGCGGCGCGACACGGGTTAGGTGTGCTGCTGGCGACGCCGCGCGTGGAGCTGCTGCCGGCATTACGGCCTGACGCGGTCATCGAAAAGCCGCTTGGCCAGCCGGGGCGATATCAGCGGCGGTGGAAATCGTCCGTGGCTGCGAGGTCGTCCCCATTGCCGGACCCGCGGAGATGGCCTATCGTTCGGGGGCGGCTGGCTGATTATCGAAAGCTGGCGGATTACCATTATCTCACTGGGCCTCCCGCGGCGAACAAACGCGTGTACGTCATCCGCACGCCGAAGCGGTGGCAGCGGAATGGCGGGCCTGAGCTTGCAGCGGTGCTGGTCGTCTCGCCGCCGGTCATTTCCGTTCGCGGGCGGAATGTTGCTACCTTCCGGCGATACGTGGGCCGCGACCGTAAGTCGGCGCTGCGGAAGCTCAACGCGGAAGTCGAGTGCATTTCGCGGGTGATTGTGCATCCGATGTTTCGCGGCAGCGGCCTGGCTGTGCGACTGGTGAAACACGCCATCAAAACCTCCCCCATGCCCATCGTCGAATCGCTGGCGGCGATGGGGAAAATCCACCCCTTTTTCGCACGCGGCGGAATGCAACTCGTCGGCCTGTTCAAAGGCCCATCGCAGTACTATCAATACTACATCACCCATCGTAACGACGACGAATAAGGGTGTCATTACAGGGTGCCGAGGCAGAAGTAAAGCGGGGTGCTACGGCGGGGTGCCGTGGCGGGAAGCGAAGCGACAGCCACGATGTGTCGGTATCGGGTAACGGAAACAACCATGGTCCCCAAGGGACCATGCCACCCAAAAACAGTTTTTTGTAGGCCGGATCTTGATCCGGCAAAAAGAAGGCGGAAACGCGTAGGTTATGCAACAAGTTGCATAACCTACGGACTATCAGCTCATCACACACCACAAAATTCAATTCCACATTCTCAGGAGAAACGCATGGCTGCAAAAGCAGTAAAAAAATCAACGAAATCAAAAACAATCAAGGCATCTGAAACGTCGAAAAAGTCCGGGAACGCTGCTTCCCGGAAAAAGGTTGGGAAATCAAAAAAGTCAAAAACGATCAAGATGCCCAATGTGAAAAAGAAGATCCGTTTTTACCAGATGCCCAGGAGCCGTGCGGGTTTGCAGCGCGCGGCTAAGGCGTTGTTGGGGGTGCGGTTTCCCGACAAGAATATTTGTCCGCATCACGACAGCCCGCTGGATTATCTCGAGGCGAGTTTTCTGCGGCAGGAGGATTTGCTGGTCTGGGCGAATCGCGGCGGCGGCAAGACGATGCTGGCAGCTGCGGCGACGCTGTTCGACGCGTTGTACAGGCCGGGCACGAAGATTCGCGTTTTGGGCGGCAGTTTCGACCAGTCGGATCGGCTGGCGGAGTACATTCGCGAGTTCGTGGCGAGGCGGCCTGAATTGCTGGCGGCGCCGCTGCGGAAGGATCGCGTGGTGGTGCACGGCGGGTCGGAAATTCGGATGCTTGCCCAGTCGCAGCGCGCGGTTCGAGGCCAGCACGTGCAGAAGATTCGCTGCGACGAGGTGGACCTCTTCGACGCCGACGTATGGCAGGCGGTGCAGTTCGCCACGCGTTCGACGGGCATGACCCGTGGTTCTATCGAGGTGCTTTCCACGCTGCACCGCCAGGGCGGGCTGATGCATCAGTTGGTTCAGGCTGCCCGGGAGTTGCGGGCTGCCGACGGCAAGCAGGCTGTTTCGGGGGGGTATCGGCTGGTCAATTGGTGCCTCTGGGAGGTAATCGAAAGGTGCCCGCCGCAGCGGAAATGCAAGGACTGCCTGCTGGCTGAGGATTGTCGCGGCGTCGCGCGGCGGGCTGAGGGATTTTTCAGAATCGACGACGCGATTACGATCAAGGCCCGTTCCAGCCGGGCTGCCTGGCAGGCGGAGATGCTGTGTCGAGGCCCGCAGCGGCAGTGGCTGGTCTTCGATGAATTCGACCCGGCGATCCACGTCCGTAAAGTGGAGTACTGCCCGGATTGGCCGATGTTCCGCGCGATCGACTTCGGCTACACCAGCCCGCTGAGCTGCCTATGGATTCAACTGACGCCGGCTGGGGCGGTTCACGTGTTGGACGAGTACATCCGCACGCGGCTGCCGCTGAGCAAACACGCCGCGGCTATCCTGGCAAAAGACGTCGGGCCGGTGCAGATGACATACGTAGACCCAGCCGGCCGACAGAAGGAATCGACATCCGGGGCAGCGTGTACCGAACTGCTGACGGCAGCGGGCATTCCGTGTGCCTGGCGGGGCAGCGGTATTGTCGAGGGGCTGGAGTTGATACGGGCTGCCCTTGCGCCGGCGACGGGCGAGCCGAGCCTCTACGTCCACCCGCGATGCAGCACGGTAATCGAGTCGTTCAACAGCTATCACTACCCCCCGCCCAACAGCGCCGGCGACCCCGACCGCCCGGTAAAAGACGGCCCAGACCACGCCATAGACGCCCTGCGATACTTCTTCATCAACCGAGTAAGGCCAAACATCACCACAAAACGCACGAGGTATTAGAGAATAAACCTTTGGGGACAATGACATTATGGAGATATCTCGGAAGGGGAAATTTTTCTTAAAGAAGTCTACTTTTTATGTTGTCAAAAGGATAGAATTAATATATATATTAACCCCATGTCGTCGATACCCGATAAAGATATAGATGGGAGATTCATAATTGAAATAGGTCCGAAGTGTAGGGTTTTGTGTGCAGTGCGAGCGAACGGGAATTCTCCGGCACACAAGTTTTTGATGGAGTTGCAAAAGACCGAGCGAGGAGTTGCCGGGCAATTCAAAGCCGGTTTCCGACGCATATGCGATATGGGCAAACTTACTGGGAATTTCAAGAAGGAGCAAGGTCATATCTGGGCATTCAAGTATGGCCAATATCGGATTGCATGTTACCAGGCCGGCGATGCATGGGTTTTGACAAATGGGTTCCAAAAAAAGAAAAACAAATGGCCCAAAGAGGTATTTGAGCGGGCTGAACAAATAAGGAAAGTAGATTTAGAGAGAGTAGGCAACGAGCGTTGTAACAAAAAGTGCAAACCTTAATTAAGATAGGAGATAAAAAATGGCCAAAACGTGGGTCGACATAATGACTGAGACGCCCGAAGACAAGCATCTGTTTGAGCAGGAGCGGGCTATCCTGGAGGTTACGGAATTGATCTGGCAACTCATGGAAGAGCAAGATGTTTCGAAGGCTGAACTGGCCAGAAAAATGGGAACCAGCAAAGCCAATATGACGCAAATGCTGGATGGACGTCGAAACATGACGATTCGGACGATAAGCGATCTTTTGTTCCATCTCAACCATACCTTTGGGATGAAAGCATGCAAGGTTGGAGAAGATATTAACACAAGATTTAAGCAGATGGACCAGGTGAAACCGCAGAAAGTTGCTGGTAGTTTTCAAGTAAACTGCAGACCTTTTCGCTGGCAGTCGGCAAACAAAAATACACTCGAACCCCAAAGTCATTATCCTGATGTGAAACTTAAAATAGCGAGTTAACAATGGCTAAAACAATAAAAAAAACCAAAAAACGAGCGGAACCGTCCATGTCCAGGATGGCAAAGGTTGCTTCGGAAGTTGAGATTTCCGACGTGCAATGTATCGCATTTGAAGCACGCCGGGATATTGACTTGAGTAGTCAGGGAATGTGCGTGGAATACGTCTGGAAAACCCACACGTCTGGAGATTCCAAGGCCAAGCACATTACTGTGTTTGTGGAGTTTGAGATGTTGGCTGCCCCGGAAGGGTGCGGGGATGGGGAAAAGCCGATCCAAATCAAAGCCGTATTGGCACTGACTTACGACTGTGAAGAGGTCTCCAGTTTTGATGACAGTGCGCTTGAGGCTTTTGGAAAGATAAATGGAGTTTATAATGCCTGGCCATATTGGCGGGAGTTCGTGCAAAATACCGTCGCCAGAATGGGATTGCCTCCACTGATTGTGCCGACTTTCCGAGTCATACAATCGAAAACTCCTAAAAAGGCGAGTCGACCGGCCAGGAAAAAAGTTGCGGCGGCGAAGAAAAAAATCGGTTCTAAAGTTAGTTGAGTGAAAAATGCGATATCACGTCTTGGCTGTAGTTGAACGGGATGAGGACGGGGAGTTTTTTTCGTACAGTCCTTCTTTGCCCGGTGCCGTAAGCCAGGGGGATACTGCCGATGAAGCCTTGGAGAACCTCACGGATGCTCTGGCTGGGTGCATCACGAGCTATCTTGATTCAGGCGAGAGCATTCCGTGGGTAGATGAGCCGGAAAAACCCAAGGATGCCGTAATTACGAAGTGGATTGACGTGAATTAGGGAAAGATGTGTTGGAATATTCGTTATAAATGCTTGACAGGGCGGTTGTTGGTTGTAGAATGTTGCTCTGTTTTGAGTGATTCCGGGCGAGGCGGCAGGTTCGCGGAGCCGGTGGATTACTGATTTGCAAGGCGTTTTTCGTCCGCATGGAGCGTCCCCTTGAGTGTTTTTTATATAAGGGGAATGGGCAGGTGAGGTTGCGGCCTCCTGTTCAGGCTTCCGGACGAAGCCACAGCCGCAACATGCAGTTTTGTGTTTCGCCCATTGACGCCGATGGCCGGACACAAGTTGATAACAAAAACCGGGCTGTGCCCTTGCGCCGTCGTGTGGCGGCAATTGCACCTGCCTGTAAACGACTGAATGATTACCCGGTGGTGTAATTGGCAACACTTCAGTTTTTGGTACTGACATTCCAGGTTCAAGTCCTGGCCGGGTAAGTACGAAATTGTTTGACGGCAGGTCGAGTTTGACGGCTGGACGAGTTGGCCGGTTGGGCGAGTTGTTCATTTTAGGCGATTTATGACTGAAAAGGCAGACATCCTGTTTTGCGGCATTGGCTTTGGGACGCTGTCCCTGCCTGGAGGTGTGCTATGATTCTATTCTGTGGTCGCAGCAATACCGCCCTGGGCCAGAAAATCGCCGATTACCTCGGTATGAAGCTCGGGGCTGCCCGGATTTCGCGGTTTCCCGACGGGGAGCTGATGATAAAATTGGAAGAAGACGTCCGCGGGCGGGACGTGTTCATCGTCCAATCGACATGTACGCCGGTGAATGAATCGCTGATGGAGCTGCTGATCTTCATCGATTGTGCCCGCCGTGCGTCGGCGAAGAAAATCACCGCCGTGATGCCCTATTACGGCTATGCCCGCCAGGATCGCAAAGACGAAGGCAGGACGCCCATCACCGCCAAGCTGACAGCCAATCTCATCACAACCGCCGGAGCGGATCGCGTGCTCGTTATGGATCTGCACGCCAACCAGATACAGGGCTTTTTCGATATCCCGGTGGATAACCTCCAGGCGGAACCCGTTTTCAGCCAACACTTTACGAAAATGAAGATCGAGAACCTGGCGCTGGTCAGCCCCGACGTCGGCAACGTCAAGCGTGCCCGCGTTTACGCCCAGCATCTCGGCGGCGATCTCGCTATTATCGACAAGCGTCGCGTCAGCGGCGACGAGGTTGAGACGGGGCATATCATCGGCGACGTCAAGGGCAAGACGGTGTTGATGATGGACGACATGATTTCCACCGCGGGCACGGTTTGCAGTGCTGCGGTGTTGTGCAAGGAGCACGGGGCAGGGCGGATCATGGTCGGCGCGACTCACGGTGTTTTGTGCGGGCCGGCGGCGGAACGCATAAGAAACTCCCCCATCGACAGCCTGGTGGTAACGGATACGATTCCCATTCCCCAGGAAATCGTCGAAGCGATTGATAATCTGACGGTGTTGAGCATCTCAGCCTTGATGGGCGAGGCGATTCACCGCATACATAACAACGAATCGGTAAGCAGTTTATTTTTGCGATAACGGGAAACAGAACGCCGGCGGCGTGATGTCGCAGGCGACCCCGAAATACAGGAGATGTACACGATGGAGACAATCAAGGCAACGGCACGAACCGAAATCGGCACCAACAAGGTTCAGCGTCTGCGAAAAGAAGGCAAGATACCTGGCATTATTTACGGCCATGGCAGCGACCCGGTGGCGGTAACGCTCGCGGAGCACGACCTGGACGTGGCGATACAGCACGGCGAACGTCTGCTGAGCCTGGACATGGGAGGCAAGGCGCAGAATGTTCTGATAAAGGATGTTCAGTACGACACGTTCGGCATGGAAATTCTGCACGTGGACCTCACCAGGGTGAACCTCGACGAGACCGTGGAAGTAACGATCGAAGTGAAGCTCGTGGGTACGCCTGAAGGCCAGAAGGACGGCGGCGTGTTGAGGCAGGTTGCCAATGAAGTTCGTCTGGAAGTGCCCGTCCAGCACATTCCCGAAGAAATCAAGGTACTGGTTACCGAGTTGAAACTCGACGACCGCCTGAATCTGAGCGACCTGGAATTGCCCGAAGGGGCAAAACTGCTGGACGACCCGGCGTCGATGCTCTGCGTCGTGAGCGCACTGGCCGAGGAAGTCGAAGCCGAAGAGACCGAAGGCGAGGAATCCACCCAGCCGGAAGTTATCGGTGAGCGGAATGTCGGAAACGAAGAGCAGGCAGAGTAACGCGTGATGGAAAACGACGACATCCAGAGAAGGAAATTTGTCGTCGGGCTGGGTAATCCCGGCCGGAAGTATGCCCAAACGCGACACAATATCGGATTCCGGGTGCTGGAGGTGCTCCGACAGCGATGGAATTCCGGCGAAGGCAAAGAGGCTTTCGAGGGCCTGTTCTGGGATGTCAGGCCTAGTCGACCCGCTGAGGGGTCGGCAAGAGCGTGCCTGTTGGCACCGATGAAGTACATGAATTGCAGTGGTCGACCGACCGCGGCGATGTTGAAATTTTACAAGGCTGCTCCGGGTGACCTGCTCGTGGTGTCGGATGATTTAGCTCTGCCGCTTGGGCAGTTGCGAATTCGGCCTGACGGATCGGCGGGCGGCCATAATGGGCTGGAAGATGTACTGCGGGTTTTGAATACCGACGACGTGCCGCGATTGCGGGTCGGTATCGGGTTTTGCCCGGGCGTGATGGATCCGAAAGACTACGTCCTTGGCAAATTCCGCCCGGACGAAGAGCAGGACATCGGCGTAGCGATCCAATTCGCAGCCGACGCCGTCGAAGATTGGGTCTTCGGCACGGGCGATTTGACGAAAATAATGGAAAAGTACAATCGGAAATTGTAGCTAAAATAAAGGTAAGGTTATGGAACAGACAATGCACAGTTATGAAGGAATGTTTCTGCTGGACGTAGGCCAGGGGAGCATTGAAACCGCCGGTGAGCCGATTCGCGAGGTACTTGCCCGATCCGAGGCAGAGATACTGGCGATCAAGCCGTGGGAAGATCGCAAGCTGGCTTATGAAATCAACGGTCGAAAGCGAGGCTTGTACTTTCTGGCCTACTTCAAGATGGACACGGAAAAGGTTCGCGAACTCGAACGGGACTGCCAGCTCCGCGAAGAGATTCTCCGCATCCTGGTGATACGGAAGGATTCGATATCCGACGAAGAGATCAATGCCGATACTCCCGCGATGCTGGTTGAGCGGGCCTCGGTTGAGGCTGCCGCCGCTGCCGAATCCACCAACGAGGCAGCTGCTGAAGCACCGGCTGCCGAGGAAAGCACCGACGAAGCGCCGGCTGCCGTGGAGAGCGCCGAGGAAGCACCGGTTGCCGAGGAGCCCGCCGAGGAAGCACCGGTTGTCGAGGAGAGTACCGACGAAGTGCCGGCGGAAATCACTGAAACAGACCAACCCGCGGCGGAATAATCGCCGTAGAATCGGGAGTACGACATGGCCAGTTATAACAAAATCATTTTGATGGGCAATTTAACCCGCGATCCGCAACTGAGCTATCTGCCCAGCCAGACGCCGGTCGTTGAAATCGGCCTGGCTGTCAACCACAAGTACAAAGACCAGCAGGGTCAGATGCAGGATAAGGTTTGTTTTGTCGATTGTCGCTCGATTGGCAGGCAGGCTGAGACCCTCAGCAAGTACATGAAGAAAGGCCGACCGCTGCTGATCGAGGGCCGGCTGGAATTCGACCAGTGGGAAGCCCAGGACGGCAGCAAGCGAAGCAAGCACCGCGTGTTTATCGAGCGGTTCACGTTTGTTGACAACCAGGGCGGCGGTGGTGGGCAGGGCGGTTATGCTCCCCAGCAGCAGCAACAGCCTCAGCAGCAGTACGGCGGTCAGCCGCAGCAAGCGCCGGCAGGCGACGGCTACGCCCCACAACAGCAGCCGCCCCAGCAGCAGCCACCGCAGCAGCAGCCTCCTGCCCAGCAGGCACCGCCCAACAGTTACGACGACGCACCGCCGGCGGGAGAAGATATCCCGTTCTAGTCGGCGGGTTTACCGGATAGCGATATAAAAATAGTGATACAGCATTAAGAGACAACCTAGATAAAGGACACATAAAATGGCAAGATTTCAAAGAGGCAAACCCAAGAGTTCCAATCGGAAAAAGAAGCCCCGCATTCACGAGCAGGCCAAGTGCCGCTTCTGCCGGTTAAAAACCGCCGAGGTGGACTACAAGGACATCGCCACGTTAAGCAAATTGACGACGCAGCAGGGAAAAATGTTCAGCCGGAAACGCAGCGGCAATTGCGCCCGCCATCAGCGTTCCACCATGCACGCGTTGAAGCGTGCGAGGTTCATGGGCCTGATGCCCTACGTCGGCTGATTTGACATATTGAACTAAACGGTTTTCCCGGGCTTTTGCTGCCGTGCTGCGGCGCGGCGGTTGTAGTTGCCGGGAATTACCAGAACGATTTTTACGATACAGCTACGATACAACGCAGGAAGGATATTCGCATGAAAGTGCTTTTACGACAAAACGTCAGAAAGCTTGGCCACATCGGCGACGTCGTCGACGTCAAGAACGGCTATGCCCGCAATTACCTGATTCCCCAGGGTTTGGGTACTGCCCCGACCGATGCCAACATCAAGGCCGTCGAGGCTGCCAAGGCCCGCTACCTTGAAGAGCTGGCCAAGGAACGCAAGGAACTGGAAATCCGCGCTGCAGCGGTTTCCGGCACGGAAATCACCATCGCCGCACGCGCCAACGAAGAAGGCCATCTCTACGGCTCGGTAGGCCCGGCCCAGATCGCCGCTGCACTGGCCGAGGTGGACGTATTCGTCAACGCCGACGAGGTTATCCTCCCCGAACCCATTCGTACGCTGGACAAGTACGACGTGCAAATCGAGTTCGACGAGGAAATCCGGGCGACCATACACGTATGGGTTGTACCCCTTCGCGGTGAGTTTGACGAAGAAGAGGCTGCCGAAACGCCCGAAGACGAAGACGCTCCGGCCACCGAAGACGTCCCGGCGGAATAGCGTCGGCTTTCGGCCCGCGATATGATCGCTGCCGGAATCCGCAAAAAATTTTTGATCGCCGTAACCATCGGGCCGGCGGGAGTTTGGAATGTCTTCCGAGTTCCCGCCCGGCCCGTTTGTAATGGACATGATCTTCGTAAAGTGGTATAGCCTGCAATATGCCTGACGAATCGCAACAATTCAGCCCTCCGGTCGCTACGCCGCCGGAGCAGAACCGGGATGACTCCCTCGGCAGGGTCGTGCCCTCGTCCATCGAGGCCGAGGCGTGCGTCCTGGGTGCAATGACACTCGATAGCCAGGCGATAGACATCGTCGTGCAGCTGCTAGAGGGCGAATACTTCCACCGCCCCGCACACGAGACTATCTACAATACACTCGTAGCCATGCGGGAAGCTGCCAGCCCCATCGACCTGGTAACGCTGCGCGAGGAGCTGGAACGCAGCAAGCGGCTGGAGCAGATTGGCGGCGTGGAATATCTCGTGGCGCTGGCTGAGGGCGTGCCGGGCATATCCAGCGTGGAGTACTACGCCAACATCGTCCGCGACAAGGCATTGCTGCGCGGCCTGATACGCGTCAGCCGCGATATCATCAACGAAGCCTACGATTGTCCCGATCCCGCCCCGGACGTAATCAACCGCGCGGAACAGGAAATCTTCAAGATCGCCCAGCAGCGCATCGGCGAGGAGGCGGTCGGCCTGCGTGGCCTGCTGGAGCGTACTTTCAAGGATATCGAAGAGAACGAGGGCAAGCCCATCACCGGCCTGGCCAGCGGATATCCACACCTGGACGAGATGACAGCCGGCTTCCAGAACGGCGAGATGATTATCGTCGCCGCCAGACCCAGCATGGGCAAAACCGCTCTGCTGCTGAACATCGCCGAATACATGGCCGTCATCGACAGAAAACCCGTAGCCTTCTTCTCGCTGGAAATGTCCAGGTTGCAGGTTACCCAGCGGCTGCTGGCCAGCCATGCCAAATTCAACCTGCGGAACCTGCGGCGGACGACCATTGCCCCCGAAGCGTGGACGGAACTGCAAACCGCCGCGGGCAACATGTACGAGGCTCCGCTGTATATCGACGACTCGTCGCTGCTTACGCCGCTGCAACTGCGGGCCAAGGCTCGCCGCCTCAAGGCGAGATACGACATCCAGTGCGTGTTTATCGACTATCTCCAGTTGATGAGCGCGCCCGGCGGCGGCAGCCAGGCCAAGCGCTACGAGCAGATCGGCGACATGAGCCGCAGCATCAAGGCGCTGGCGCGCGAGTTGGAGATACCCGTAATCTGTGCCGCCCAGTTGAACCGAGGCCCAGCCGACCGGCCCACCCACACCCCGCGAATGAGCGACCTGCGAGAATCCGGCAGCATCGAGCAGGATGCCGACGTGGTCGCCCTGCTGCACAATGAAGATTATTATCATCGCGGCGAAGAGGGCTACGAGCCGGAGAACAAAACCCACCTGATTGTCGAAAAACAGCGAAACGGCCCGACGGGCATTGTGAATCTCGTCTTCCGACCGGAATTCACCCGCTTCGACCAAGCCGCCCCGGATTACGTAGG
>JAIORC010000068.1 GCA_021108335.1 Phycisphaerae bacterium | reverse complement strand
TCTTGGTAACGGATTCCGTAAAGTCAGTGGAAATTTTCTTATCCATTGGCCTTTATGGAGGAATCAGGAGTGTATACGGACAAGAATCAATGGACGCAAATTCGACGGGCAGTTTTAGTCCGCCTTTTACACATCCTTCGGAACACACGAAGGAAAACAAAAACCAGACTCTCACTAAAGTTGGTACATAAATCGGGAGCAGGTCAAAGCGATTATTTATTCAATCTGAGGTTTTTTTTTGCGGGCACCCCACGAGAGGCAATTGGGCTGGCGTTCAAACCCTGTGCGTGACGACGAACGGAGTAGTTCCAATTTCGTAACTCGTTGCAACACATTGTCTTGCCTTTCATTTCAGGCACGCTCTTTCAACTTTTTCGATGGCTGCGAGAATGTCGTCAACTTCCTTTTGTCCGTAGCTTTCGTGCATGTTGATACCGAAGTGAGTATCGGTAACAGCTATCGCGTTGTCGATCCTGTATTGCGGATTTTTGGGGCCTTTGTAGTCCGAGCAGTTCCACGGGAAACCGCTGGCTCCGAAGACGGTTTTGTTTTTGTACCAGGGCATCTCGCAGTGGATGTGCCGATAGTTCTCAACCACCGGCATGCCCTCAGCCGCCAGTGCTTCGCAGAAGGTTTTCTTATCGACGCTAATAAAATCGGTATCGAGCCTCAAACGCAGGAACCAGTAAACGCACTCGGTGTCCGGAGCCTGCCATCCCAACGAGACGGCCTTTCGTTCCTTAAGGCCTTCCTTAATCGCCTCGCCGACCTTACGCCGCCTTTCGATGATGCCAGTCAGCTTTTCCAATTGCACGCTGCCGATAGCAGCCGACAGGTCGTTGAGGTTGCAATTGATACCGGCTACCACGTTGCCGACGGGATTTTCGATATTAAACGGCTTGCCGCGGTCGGCGAACCTGCGTGCCTGCCAATGTAATTTCTCGTTTCGAGAATAGACCACACCGCCTTGTCCACCGGTGCAGTGATGTTTACCGGCCATTGTGGAAAAGGCGGCAATATCGCCGATGGTTCCAACGAGCCGACCCTTATATTTCGCTCCGTGCGATTGGGCACAATCCTCGACCACATAAAGATTGTGCTTGTGTGCCAAGTCCATTATAGGGGCCATGTCCACCGGTTCGCCGGCGATGTGGGCAATAACGATCGCCCGCGTCCGCTCGGAAATCAGCGGGGCTATCTGCTCGGCGGAGGTGTTATAGCTTCGCGGGTCGGCATCTGCGAAAACCGGCACACAGCCAAGCATCACAACCGGCATCACGCCACCGGGATCGGTTATCGGCGGGACAATAACTTCCGACAACGCATCAAGTTGCAGGCCGCCAAGAGCACAATAAACCGCGTTAGTCCCAGAGTTGACACCATCGGCGAATCCGCCGCCCATGAAGTCCACAAAGTCCTTTTCATATTGTTGTTCGTAAGCCCCGCCATAACCAAATGCCTCTCCAGAGGCGATTGTCTCATCAAAGACATTCATCGCAGCCGCTTTTTCTTCCTCGCCAATCAGCGCTCTTTTCGGCATTGCCTCACTACGTACCGGCGTACCACCATCAATCGCCAACTTTGTGTTCATCCCGCTCTCCTTTTCTTAAGGTCGATTATAATTCAATTTCCGTGCGATACTCTTTACTGTACCGTTCCTATGTTCCAAACGCGCCGATGCTCCGCAGATAGGCGGCGGAGTCGGCAACGTACTTAAGTTGCTCAGCCTCGCCCATCTCGACGCCTTCAGTACCTTCCAATTCCATCGTATAGGGACCGGCGAATCCGCGTTCGGTGAGCATTTTGAACACAGCCGGGAAATCCACCAATCCTTTGCCGAGGGCGGGAAAATCGAACACCTTATATTCGCCGAGGCTTTCCTTGAGGTGCACTGAGGCGACATAATCGATGATCTTGCTTAATTCGCCTACAGCTGTTACGCCTTGGTTGAAATAGTAAACATTGGCCGTATCAAAATTCACGCGAATGTTGGGGTGATTGACACCTATCATTGTTTGCAAGGCGACGGTACCATTAGTGATCAGATTTGGGACTATCTCCAGCGAAACAGTAACGCCAAGTTCGCCCGCGATATCACCAATTGCACGCAGCCGATCATAGATTATCGGTAGTTCCACGTCACCCCCTTTGGCGCTAAAGAAGCATATCTTTGCCCCAAATTCGGCACAGGCCTCCAACTGCGGACGCATGACCTCGGTTGCGTCGGGCTGTTGAATGTCGCATATAGACTGAAGACTTGACACCGTAAGGCCACAGTCGGACAAACGCTGCTTTACATCTGCCAGTTCGTCGTCGGCTGGCACATGCATCTCGACATGATGAATGCCAATCTCCGGCAGATGCGAATAGATGCTATCCTGATACTTACCATAACTGGCAAAACGACACGCGATTAAATTACTCATGTTAAACTTTCCTTATAAAAATTGCTCATTAGCTGAATAGTTAATATCGGTTAAAAATTTTAAAAATCGAAAAGTGCCCGAGCGTTTTCGGAAAATATCAACTCTCTGTCCTTTTCCGAAATATTTGCATCATAAACCTTTCCCATAGCCTCTGCCGGACTTATCAAGGTGAGGTCGGTACCAAACAGGATTCGAGAAACTCCCATTGATTCTATTCCTTCTTCGATGCTTTTATCGGAAGCCCCGCTTATGTCGACATAGACATTCTGGAGTTTGCCAAAATTCTTAATACTTCTTTTCCAATTGATCTCTCCCATATGAGCGGCTATGAAATTCAATTTAGGGAACATCACAGCCGCTTCAGCCAAAGCAGCGGTGTCCATGACATGAACGAGAAGTGGCTGGGGATATTTCTCGTCTACGACTCTCAGCAGTTCCACATACTCCCTGAAGTTAGGTTCCTGGGCCGTATAATCAGAATGTATCTTGATTCCCACGAATTTTTCATTATGAGCATACTTCTCCAACTCTTGAATCGACTCGGTAAGATAATTGGGATTGAGCACAATATAACCCAATAATTGCGGATAGTTCTGAATGGTACTAGCAAGACTGCTGTTTCCTTCTCTAAAGTCATACACAACTCCCAGTGAAGAAGATAGTATGCATGTATCAATTCCATATCGTTCGAGAAGCTCTACTAAATATTCAACACTGTGGCCTTTTGAAGCAAAGGCCCATTCGCCATAATGCCCGTGAGTATCAATAATCATTTTCTCTCCAGGATATTCAAAATATTGTTTTTAAAGATTTTTGACTTTTGCTCAATGGTTAAACAGGAGCGTTCCACTTGCAAAAAAGCGGCAGATAAAGAATACGTAGGGCAGCCCGATCCAAAAATTATTCTTTCTTCTCCCAACTCTGCCACCATTATTTCCAAAGCGTCAGGACCACCGTGGGGGTGGGATTCAATATATAGATTATAATATTCTTTCCCGGCAGCCAAACCTTCTGCCAAATTGTTGTAAGTGATATTGGTAATAATAAGCGGAAAAGAATAGCCCTTGATCAGTTTTAACAGCTTGGTAATGGTACCCGGCATCCTTCCCGAAATGGCCAGGGGCATTCTGAATTCTTCCAATTCTTCCAGCAGCTTGACGAAAGGCAGATATTCTATAGGCCAGCCTTGTAGTTCCGGGAAAACCCGGCACATTTTAAATCCCTGCTCTACTCTTCTTCGTATTTCATCCTTAATTTCGAAATACCCAAGAGGATTAAGAGAAAAGGTGGGAACAAGAATGTCCGGATTCGCCTGACAAACTTTCAATGTTTCTTCATTTCCTTCGGCATAATCATAATGAATAGCCTTTGCCGATATCGTCAATGCCTTGTGGATTTCATACTTTTCAAGTGTGCGTAGTAAGGTGTCGAGAGAGATATCTAATTTTCTTTTTGGGGAAAAACCAAAAAGGGTATTTGCGTCAATCTTTTCTTGTTTATTCTTCATTTGCCGTATCCACCGTTTTTTATATTAGGGTCATATTTTGTAATTTTATTGAATCCCCGCCGACCAGCGAAAGAGTTCACTGTAAAGGGCGGATATCAACCATAGATTCTTTTTCCATTTTTCGTTCACCGTTTTCTTCCCGCGACATCCAAATTCATAATCCCCTTCCAGCCTGCTTGCGACAAAAGCAACCCTCATGCCGGGCTTTTGGGAAACTACAATCGCTGGCGTTCCATCGCCCCATGTAGCGATTACTTTTCCCCATTTTTTTGGCTTTATCTCTTTTGCCTTGAATTTCCCCGCAAAGCTTTTCCTTAACCGGCAAATATCTTCCGTAAGAGGAGACTTGAGCAACTTTAGATGTTCTTTTGTTTTCTCTTCCCCTATTTCCACTGGAAGAATATCCTTTTCTTCTATCGAGACTCCGGTTACGACGCCGCCGCCTCCCTTTTTCAAAAACTCCCTTATACGCCCTTTGTGCTCGGCATAATTCTCTTTAGTAATCCACAATGTCCCATAGTTATCTTCCAGATTTCGCAAGGCATCTGCCGAACTCATCTCCATGACTATGGTTTGTTCGAATCCAGTAGGTCTATATTCCCCTTCTCGAAAAATGTTCAATGGGTCGCTGCCGAAAACATAAAAGAAGCTTGGTAACGCCCGCAGGAAACCCTTATAGCTTTCTTTCTTCCCACCAAAATCCCACTTGAACTCTACTGGAATATCTTTGAAATCCCATAACTTAATCCGGCAATCTTGAGGTTGAATAGATATCTCCAGAAAGGCTTTTTCGCGGGGAGCAATTCGCACGGTATTTAAACGCTTTTCTTTAATCCATCCTTTAGGAAAAGAAACTGCAACGTTACCGGAAAATTTCACGTTGGTATTGTTTGTTATTTCCAATTTTACTGTTTTAGGCTTCTTGGAGGGGGTGCGAATAAATGGCGGATAAAACCTGAAACTGAGAGATTTCTCGACCTTGAACTGAATGGGCCATGTCGCCATCTTATTGCCGAATTCATCTGTCAGAACAGGTGTTATCGCATACAAACCATTGGGGCAATCCGCGGGAACTGAAACTTTTACGGGTAAGGCAAAACTCTTTTCAGCCGGTAGCTTCGTAGTTGAAGTCGCACTCCAACCGCTTGGACAAAGGAAAGAAATGGAGTAATTGCGTTGAAAAGGATTCTTAATCTTCAAGGGAACGATATAGGTTCCTCCTTTTGCCCGTTTCTGTACCTCCACTGTTTTTATCTGTGGAAACAATGGAGCGCCTACTATCATTATCCCCCACGCGTCAACTTCAGGGATCACTGTTTCCAGATTGCCGCCGGTTTCATTAAACTTAAGCTGCTCCGGTTTCTTCCCCGGCCTGAGATAGGTCAAAGTAAGAGGCTTGGGGAGCGGAAGGTCTTTGAGATTTATTTTAACTTTGACATTTTTGAGTATTTTTTCAGGTGTTGTGCTATAGATGTGGAGGATGGCATCTTTCTTTCCGTTATCATGACGTCTGAGAGCAAGAAAATGCTCCACTTCGCAAGCTACTCTATTCTGAGCAATATAAACTTCACAAAAAGGAGAGAAAATATAATCCGAGTAAGTATGGGCAAATGTTTTTATCTTCGGGGAAATCGAAGTTTTTCGGGCACAGGGACTTATTTTATGGGAGATGGAAACCGCATAGCCTAAATCAACATATCCCTGCCTTTTGTTCGCCGGCACCTTGGCCTTTTTCAACGCGCGTTCCATTTCATCCCACAGAATGCCTGGAGTATTATAGCATACAAGAGAGAACCCGTTTACCGTATTGCGAAACGCAGCCCAATTGGAGGGAGATGCTCCAAATTCACACATTGGAAGCATGTTATATTTGAGTACCGCATCGTCGATGTAAGGGTTACTGTAACCGTTCATCCCCACAACGAAATCCGGATATTCCCTGATCATCTTTTGTATCTCCGTCCAGCCGCCGGAGGCGAGATACTGCTTGTTCCGTCGCGAATCTACTTCAAGAACATTATTTTGCGAGGACAAGGTACTGTCGACATATCCTCCATCAAAGCCCAGTTCGGCGAGCAATTTCAACTGTTGGCCAATCCATCTCTGATGTTCTTTGGATGTACCAGAAAATCCCAACCACTCGTCACGGCGATGCCAGTAATAGTTGGCATACCAGTCGCTGCAGGGAGTCTTCCAGGCTACTCTGCCCGGCATAAGAAGCATAGTCGTAGGAGCAAGACAGCCTTCGATATAAAAAGTGGCCTTCTTGCCGGCAGCATGGGATTTATCAATATTTTTAATGATGTCCGGCAACGGCCTGGCAACGCTGAAGCAAGTTCCCCATGTCCTTTCATAATGGTGCACCTGTCTATCGCCAAAGGCAAAGTCGTGCCCCCAGACCGGCAGCTTTAAGCTTACCAGCATCCCTTTTGCCCGTCTGACACACTCTACTTGTGCTTTTGCCAAGTCTATTTTCATTTCCCGGCTGACAATTTGTGGGGTATTTGTATCCAGTAATTGTTCTATTGGCTTAACGCAATAACCCTCTGAGGACGCTTTTCTTATTTCCTTCATAAGATAATCCTTCTCGTCTCCCAGAAGCGGCATTGCCGTCACGAACAAAGACAAGAACAAAGAACTGCCTACTACTATAAATTTTCGCATTAATTTTCTCCTTCAGGATACCTGATAAAGTAACTTACCCATACTCACTTTGATTTGGCTTGTTTTCGGCTGCCGCCCTTCTCATAGCGAGCCTTTATTTCTTTTGCCGTAAGGGCGTGGTTGTATATTTTCACGTTGTCGATTAGTCCGTCCACAATGCTTCTCTCCCTGCCCATGTATGTTCCAACAAACAGTCCCCGTGGGTCTTTTTTTATCGGGGAGTATGGAGAGTTATGCTTTTGGTGTTTTGTTTCCAGTTTGCCGTTGACATACAATTTCATGTCGGTTGCGTTTGCGGAAGAACTGTACGTGCCGACGATGTGATACCACTTGTTTGTGGAAAGAAGAGTTTTTTGACCGATACACTCGCCATTTATATAGAATCGCACATGGTTCCACTTCAAATGCGCGGGTACCAGATAAAGCATGTAACCGGTACTGCCGGTTGACCATTTTGCAACTAACCCCTTATCGGTCTGTCCGGCCGAATGCAACTTAAGCCACATTTCGACTGAAATCGCATCGGCGGGATTCAAGGAATCCGAATCGGGAATTTCGACGTAACCGTCTTTCCCATCGATCTTCAAAGCGGATAGGCCACCGCCTAAATTACTCCATGGCACAGGTCTGTCGCCTTTCCATATCCCATTATTCGCTTTTTCGCTGGAATCCAAAAGGTCCTTATCCAGACGCCAATGACCTATTAAGGCGTCTTTGCCGCGGACTCTCGCTGTTGTTCGTTGGGTCGCGGAACATTTACCCTTCTGGTTTTCTCCCAGATTCTTCGCGATGCTCTGGTAGCAGCTCTTTATCTCTTTTGCTGACAAAGCCCTCGTATATATCTTGAACTCGTCAATTGAGCCTTTAAAAAACTCCCCCGCAGATAGATACTTTCCAATGAAGATAGGTTCTTTTTGCGTCTTCAACTGCCCCATTATCTCCCGTTGCCCTGCCATATTTCCATGCTCTTCATCTATGTCGTACTGCCCAGCCACGCTTCCATTAATATAAACCTTCGCAAATTTCCCGTCGTAAGTCATGGCTAAGTGGTACCATTTTCCTAATTCCGGGTATTGTCTGGTAAATACGTATCTCCATTTTCCAATTTTCGGGCTTATCGCGAACCCCCCAATTTTTTCCCCCTTATTCAGGCGGACATTCTGACGGACATGCTTGTTGTAGAGGAAGGCCATCCATGATTGGTTCTGATAGGCTATCCCCACCTGATCCTTTAATGGCTTTACCCAGAACTGTACGGTAATCCCCTTGGAAAACTGAAATTTTTTCGACGCGGGAATCTCCACATAGCTGTCAACGCCGTTGAAGACAAGACAGGAACCATCCACCCCTTTTGCCCGAAGATAGTTACCAAAAATTTTACCGTCAATCCCGCCGGGAGAGCTATCCTTTGTCACCCGGCCGGATATTCCGTCGAATTTCCAGTAGCCTACCAGACCCTTCTCCTCTCCATAAACTGGAGAAGTGCACAATAGGCTTCCAACCAGTATAAGCAGAATAAATGCTTGTACCGCTTGTCGTTTTATGTTTTGTGGCTGATACGTCATCACAATCTCCGCAAGATTCAATATTTTTGGCTACTTAAGTGTTTACCAACATTTCAGGGGCATGTTCCCGCTCAAATCGCGCAGTCACTATCTCTGGGCAGTACGTTACCAAGATAAGGTTGCGGTCAGAACGATTGATCGATTAATCTCAGAAAGTCCGACCAGCCCATAGGGTAATATAGAATGTCGCGATTGACAAAACCGACGTTGCCGCCGAGCCGCAGCATGTTCCAGCCACCATTATGAAAAAATGGAAAGTTGGATTCGTATTCAGGGTTAAAGTGCCCCGAATCCATCAGGATAACAGCCTGAGACGGACAGGAAGCCATCTTGTGTCGCTCAAAGCCCACATAAGCTGCCGTGCCCCCACCAGTCTTCCCGTCGGCTGATATATAAATGTACCAATAGGACATGTACGAGTAATTCGAATTCCCCGGTGAGTTAGGTGCCCAGCCGGCACCATCCACACGTAGCGGACGGCGAAGTTCGTCTGACGGGCAGAACAATACGTCCGGATTCGGCAAGTAACCGGCCGTCCAGGCATCTAAATCATCACGCTGGGCGACAAGGAGGCCAGCCCCTCCGGCGGCTACGTCGGGGCCCATGGTGCTATAAGGCTGCCCCGCGCTATTGGTAAATGGTGGAATGAAACTCTTATGTTCAACCGCGTACTGACAAATTGCCAAACCCACTTGATGCTGGTTTGCAGCGCAGACTGTCCGTTTGGCCAATTCCTTGGCTCGCCTCAATGACGGCAGCAGGATCGAAGCCAGCAATGAGATAATAGCAATGACAACTAATAATTCGATAAGTGTGAACCCCGCGATTTCACGCTTCCTCGCTACAGAAAGCTCGCCTGCCCTGAACCTGCCGAAAGGGATTAAGGCAAAACCGTTGGGCTGATGATTCGTACTACGAAGCGAAATTTTCCGCCCGGTAGCGTTTGCGATAGTTGTTTTTCGATTGAGCATGGCTTTATCCGTACCTTTAGCCAGCGGCCACCGCGACCATACCAAGCCGCGATGAACTTCCATTACTATTCAGGCCTTATCTCTCAACGACGGTGAAACAAACCCAAACCAATTGCCGCCGATTTCTACACCAATTACAGTTATTTATTACACCCGTCGCCTACGACGAACCAGCAGGCCTACACCACCGAGGCTCAACAATACCATCGTCGCCGGTTCGGGAACTAGTTTGAGGTCGTCTATAGATACCTCGTAGTCGACGTCAACACCATTGGTGTTAACGTAAACCAGGAACCTATCGACGTCACTCCGGGCAAAACCCGTAATATCAAAACTATACGTTCCCCAGTCCGTGCCAGCCGTATTAGTAACCGTGATGTAATTTTGCCAGCCGCCAGTACCGTCCTGCCACCGGAGTCTGACTCTATCTGTCGGTGTTGCAATACTCATCTTCAAATCAATTTCAATGGAAGTATAACCCGACCAGTCCAAATTGCCCGCCTCGTCCCATTCGATACAATTGCTACTGTTGCTATCGCCACTCGCGGCTACCGCAATCTGCAAGTAGTAGTCGCTAGCGTCGCCCCCTTGGGAAATCGTATTTACGGCGGGGTAACCCGTGCTCCAATCACTGATGGTGCTGCCATCTTCAATAATCAAATCCGCGGAGGCCTGCACGCCAACGGCCAACAGCACTACAACGACAACTGACAGACTTTTCATATTCAGTAACTTTGTCATTCTTTCTCTCCTTCATTTCAATAAGGTAAAAATTCATTTGAAACCATCTACACTTTTTTCTTTTCGTTTGTTTTTTCTGCTTATCTCCTTTCTTTTCTTTTAAGCCGTCAAGGCGGCTATATGTCCGACTGGAACAAAGATATTTCGGCCTCAGTCATAGTGTTAAGACGCCAAGTAAAGGGTACTGTCTGCGACGTTGGCGTCGGAACGTTGCTTCCCAACTGTTGTACCATGGCCAGACCCGCTGCCTGACCAACCTTGAAAGCCGGGTATTCAGCCATCCACCACTTGTTGCGAAGATAAAACGACTCTTCCGCCAAGCCGCAAGTGGAGAAGACAACGTTTGGATTGAATTGCCCACCGCGGCTGAGTAGAACCTTCAAGGGCTGTGTCATTGTGGTTACCGTGGCAGCAAAAAGCCCCACTGCTTCGTCAGTGTCAACCAGAATTCGTGCAAGCGATTCAATGTCAGTTAAATTGATTACAGTAGGTTCGGGTAGCCCCACATCTCGAAGCCCTGCTTCAAAACCAGCCAGACGCCGATCCACAACAGCATTGCCGCGATGATGCGTCGATGCTACCAACACCACACGCCGCACACCTTCCTGGTGCAACTTCTCCGCTGCCTGATGCCCGACCAGAAAGTTGTCGAGGCCAACAAGATCACCCTGTACGCCGGGGGGCAGACAATCGACAAAAACAACCGGACGACCAGAACGGACGAATCTTCGCCAGTATAAGGATTCGCTGGTAGCCCACACGGGAAAGGCAATCACACCGTCCATGTGACGGTGTTCAAAAACATCCAAATCTTCCGCCTCAATACGAGGATCGTCGTCGTAGATACACAGCATCGTCTGCAGCCCATGCTCTCGTAACGCACTTTGCGTCCCTCTGATTAATCCACCTACGAAGTTACTCCCATTGGGATAGAGCATACCGATTGTCTGTGTCTTCTTGGTCATCATGGCTGTGGCCAGATAGTTGGGGCGGTAGCCGAGTTTCTTACACGCTCGTTCAATCTTCCGTTGAGTAGCCAGAGGGATACGCTTTTCTTTCGCTCGTTTGTTAACGACGTACGAAACGGCGGCCCGGGACACTTTTGCTTCCCTTGCTACATCAACCATCAAAACGTTCGAATCATTTTCCATTATGCCTACTCTATTGTGCTTGCTCTATTGTGCTTGCTCATGCAAGCAATTTTACCTAGGCAAACCAGGCCGGTTTCTTATTGCGCTTACGAGTGTAAGCGAACATGCAATTTTGTCAAGCTAAAATTTCCTCAAATAGAGGTTTTTTTTGCGGGCATTTCACGGGAAGCAATTTGACTGCCACTTTAGCCGACGTTGAACATGACGATGGCCCCGTTTCCCGACAGACGACCGGCCGGTGGCATTATTGGACTCATTGCGACCACGGGGACGCTGTTCGGCGTTGATATTCGCACCATCAGCGAGCATCTTCGGAATATCTTCTCCAGTGGGGAGTTGCAGCAGGATTCAGTTATCCGGAAATTCCGGAATACTGCCTTAGACGACAAGAGCTATAACACGAAATTCTATAATCTCGATGCCATTATCTCGGTGGGATATCGGGTCAACTCGACGCGGGCACCCAAATATGCGTGTCGCCTGAAATAAGCACGGAACTTCCATTTATAGGCGGCTTTTGCGTTCATTTTCCAGCAGTATCCTTTTTCGTCTTGCCATATTGAGACAAATCGCTGAATAGTGGTAATTCTGGAGATATCCGCCAGGCAGATTCGTTTTATGCATCAGTTCGCCCAATCCTTGTACAACACCTCCGCCACGCCCAGCGACTCGAAAAAACGCTCCACCTTTTCCTCGCCGGTCGAATCCACCCGCCCGAGCAGCTCGTCCACCTCCATGTCAACCAGCAAGCCCCCTTGATTTTTACGCAGTCAGTCTGTTGCATTTTGCCATCAGACGCGAGTAATTTCAAACGTATCCAAATTGGGGACAGTTCAAGTTTAACGAATTCTCTGTCTTTAACTTTTCCCCTTGGAAACCCGCCGCCCGGATGCTTCCCGCGTAGTGTTTTTGGGTGTCATTAGGGATTCTCCCTTCTCAAAAAGGCTGTTTTTATTGCTCAAAACATGTCTTAAAAATCTTCAAAATTTCCTCAAAAAAAGCATCTCAACTTTGTCCATATTTTGCAGATATACCGTGGATTAGCGTGTTTTTGAGTTTACAAAATCTGCTCGGGGTCTCTCTTGGCGGGGCATATCTCCCGGCTCGAAAATTTCTACTACCTGGAAACGATCCAGGCCGGAAACGTCCGCCGAACAGGGCGAAAACGCGACATGAAAGGAAAAAATCATGGGCGAATATCTTTACAATTTGGAACACGAATCTCTCTGCAAACTCGGCACCTGCGAAAACTGGTGCTACATCCGGCGCGACGAATGTTTTGCCCTGCGGAAAGCGGGCAATTATGTCTATGCCTCGTGGGAATACATCGACCGCAACGATCGGAAGGGGCCGATCTTTCGGTTCCCCTGGCCTGACGAAGACTACGCGCTCAAAACCGGCAATAATTCTGTTATCGGAGCCGTCAACAAGCGGAACATGTTTTATTGCCGTTGCTATCCGATGTCGTTGGAACTGGCGTTCGATATCGGCCACCGGGAATTCCACATTTACAATCCCAAGGGCATTTATGCCGAAGCCTGCTCGTTCAATAATCAAGGCAACTGGAACCTGCCTTGCCCGAACTCGAAGGAAGCGGCCGAGATCGGGACTTGGGATGAAGTCGGCTGCCGGTATCAAATCCAGATCATCGGCGAGCGGCAGAACCCCAACGGCTGGTATACCATTTTCGGTTGCCCTTATTGCGACGCTCACTTCGCTTTGGAAGCAAAAGACATCGAAGATATCGACCTGCCCCAGGAAATCCTCGAACGGGTGTTCCCGTTCATCCCGACCGACGAAGACTGAATCTGACCTTGCCCGGCCTCGGGCGTTCCGGGGCCGGGCAATTTTTACTCTAACTTTCAGGAGAATTGAATCATGCGTAAAGAACAAGCACAACTCGGCGAACATTACATCGCGAAGATCAGTGGAACCCTGACTGTCATTCGACTCGACAAAGAACACCGTTCCGGCGGATGGGTGGCGACGAACAAAGCCACCGGCAAACCGGTTCGCATTAGGACAGCAGGCAAGTTGCGGCGGAAAGCACTGCCGGGCGAATACCGGGATTCCTTCGACAAAGACATCGCAACCGCCGATGGCCCGGCGATTGAAAGAAAATCGAAACCCGCCAAGGCGACACCCAAACCCGCCAAAACGGATCCCAAAAACGACAAGGCCAAAACGGAGACCGACAAGACGACGGCGAAACCCGACAAGGCGAAAGCGGCAAAGCCCGACAAAACGGCGGCAAAGCCCGAGGGGAAATACCTGACTTCGGTTTACGCTCACACGGTTTTCCAGGCCAACCGTGGCAAGTACCAGGGCATTTTGATTCTTGAGACCGGGGCGTATCACCTGGCTTTCGGACTGGACGCCACCTGCGTCGCCAAGGTTCTGCGCCGCAAGCGGGACCTGTCGAAGCAATCCTTCGGCCGGGGCAAGAAACGCGAGGAACTGCCGGTCTTTTCCATCTCCAGCAAGGAAGTGGAAAAGACCATGATCGAACTGGCCAATCGCGGCCACAACGTGTTTCACGCAACGCAAAAGATCATCGACGGCAAGCGGGTCGAAGACTACGAGATAACCCGCCAAATTCGGGCGGGGCAATCGAAGACGACTGGCCGAAAGCCGTTCAACTGGAACCCCGGCGATCCCGTTCCGACCAAGACACAATCCGGCAATTCGCAACCCGCCAGGCGTGGCCGCAAAGCGAAAAAACGCGAGCTCCAGAAGATCACAATCGCCGTCGGCGCTACTTTTCGGGTCCGAAGCGGCAATCCCTACCAGATCAGGATGATCGGCAAGAAGGTCGTCTACGCCCAGCAATTGCGGGATGATAAACCTTGTGGGCCGACCCGCCCGTTCGACCGGGCTTCGTTGGAAACTGGCGACCCTCACGGGACCCATGGCGAAGATTCGTACTACCCGAAATCCGAAGCCCTGGAGGCGGCAGCAAAGGTTCTGGGCAAATCGAAGA
>JAIORC010000191.1 GCA_021108335.1 Phycisphaerae bacterium | reverse complement strand
ATGGACGTAGCCAAGCGTCGCAAGAGCGATGGTTAATTCCACCAAAGGCATTATGCACAATGGCGGTTAAGGAAACACAGAGCGATTCGCCGCAACAGGCACCGGCGGCGACGATGGGAGAATTGGTTGACCGTCTGAGTCGTTTTGACGGCCCGCCGGAGTTGTTCCTGGTGAATCTCCTGGCGATTCAGTGTCAACTCGCCTCGGCAGCCGGCGGAGCGATTCTGCGTTTCGCCGAGGATCGTCAGGTGCAAGTGTTGGCTGTTTATCCGCAGCCGCAGGGGAATAGTCAAAATAGTCAAAAACCCCCGGTCTGGCTTGCGAAGGCAGCGGAGTTGGCGGCCAGCGCAGAGCCTTCGGGTAAAGTAAGCGTCGCGCCCTTGAGCGATGACGGCGGCATGTACGAATCGGCGGCCCGGCGGAATATTATCACGGTACCGCTGCGTAGCGCGGCAGACGGGCGTGGCGTGGCGGTGTATTTGGTTGAGAGTGGCGATGCTGGTGTTTTGGCGGCGGCTCGCGAGCGGCTGGAGTTGACGATAAGCCTGCTGGGTCTTTACGAAATGCGTCTGGCGCTTCAGCGGCGGCAGGCGGATTTGCAGCGGTTGCGAATGTCGATGGAGGTTCTGGCAGCCGTTGACGAGCACGACCGCTTTGCCGGTGCGGCGATGGTTTTGTGCAACGAAGTAGCCAGCCGCTGGCAATGCGACCGTGTGGGGCTGGGATTCCACAAGGGCCGATACGTCCAGCTCAAGGCCTTGAGCCATACCGAAAAATTCAGCCGCAAAATGAAACTCGTTCAGGACATCGAATCGGCGATGGAGGAAAGCTTCGATCAGGATATAGAGACCGTATATCCCCCCGCTGCCGACGCGACCTACGTCAGCCGCAGCGCCGCGGAGCTTTCCAGCCGTCACGGCCCAACGGCGGTGCTGAACCTGCCGCTGCGTAAAGCCGGCAAGGCCATCGCGATATTGACCCTGGAGCGCCCCGCCGATCAGCCGTTTGCTCTGGATGAGGTCGAAACACTCCGCCTGACATGCGATCTGTGCATCGCACGGCTGGAGAATCTTCACCGGCACGACCGATGGTTCGGCGCGCGGATAGCCGGCGCGGCGCGTAAGGGTTTGGCGTGGCTGGTGGGGACGAAGCATACATGGGCGAAACTTATAGTAATACTTGTCTTCGCGGCGGCGGCGTTTTTGATTTTCGCCAAGGGCGACTACCAGGCCGAGGCTCCGTTCGTGCTGGAGGCGATGCAGAGGCAGGTTGTTCCAGCCCCGTTCGACGGCTTTCTCAAGAGCGTGGCTGTCGAACCCGGCGACTCGGTCGAGGCCGGGCAAAGCGTTCTGGCGAGGTTGGATGCCGCCGAATTGCGTCTGCAATTGGCCTCGGCAATGTCCGAGCGTATGGGCCATCTCAAGCGGGCCGCTGCGGCTATGCGGGACGGTAAAACGTCCGACGCCCAGATTGCCCGGGCCGACGCGGATCAACAGGCTGCCCGGATTCGCCTGCTGGAATATCACATCGCAAAGGCAGACATCATCTCGCCCGTAACCGGCTGTGTCGTTACGGGGAATCTCAAGCGTCAGATCGGCGCGCCGGTCAAAACCGGCGACATGCTTTTCGAGGTCGCCCCGCTGGGATCGTTGCGAGCGGAATTGTCGGTGCCGGAAGATCAGGTTGCCGAAATCCGGCCAGGCCAGCGAGGCGAGCTTGCCGCTGCGTCGTATCCCGACCGCCGCATAGCCTTTGTCGTCGAGCGTATTAATCCCGTCGCCGAGGTCGTCAATCAGCGTAACGTGTTCAAGGTTCGCGTGCGGCTGCTGGAAACGCAATCGTGGATGCGTCCGGGCATGGAGGGCGTTGGGAAGGTGCATCTCGGCGAGCGTCGGTACGTCTGGTTATGGACGCGCCGGCTGACAAACTGGATTCGAATGAAACTGTGGCTGTAATTCCGGGAACTTTGCCGTGGCTGTCGATCGTCCTACATTCAGCGAATCGTGGTATCGGGTTGCGAACTTGCGTCCGCGGCTGCGGTCTATCGTGCAGTCTCACCGCCAGCACTATCGCGGACAGATGTGGCATGTTTTGCAGGACCCGGCAAGCAACCAGTTTTTTCGTCTTAACGAACCGGCCTACCAGTTTATAGGTCTGCTGGACGGCCGAAAAAGCGTCTCGGACGCCTGGCGAACCTGCAGCGAACAGTTGGGCGATCAGGCTCCCACGCAGGGCGAGGCCATCCAGTTGCTTGGGCAATTGTATACGTCGAATCTTCTGCAGGCTGAGCTTCCCCCGGACGCCGAAGGCCTGTTCCAGCGATATAGCAAGCGTAAGTCCAGGGAAGTCCGCAGCTATTTGATGAACCTGATGTTTATCCGCATACCTTTGATTGACCCGGATCATTTTCTGGATCGGTGGGTCGGCGTGTTCGGGCGGATATTTACATGGTACGGAACTTTGCTGTGGATGATTTTCATCGGCGCTGGATTGTACAGCATCGTTGGCAGGTTTGATGAGTTGGCGGATCGCGCTTCGGGCGTTCTTGATCCGGCGAATCTGCCGTTGTTGTATCTCGGTATGGCGGTGGTGAAGGTGTTTCACGAATTCGGCCATGCGTTTTCGTGCAAGCGGTTTGGTCGGCTTGCCGGCGGCGCAGGCGAAGTCCATGTGATGGGCATCATGTTCCTGGTCTTCACGCCAATGCCTTATGTGGACACGTCCAGCGCGTGGGCGTTCCGCAACAAGTGGCATCGCATTGTCGTCGGAGCCGGCGGCATGTTCGTCGAACTGGCGATCGCCGCCATCGCAGCCGTCGTCTGGGCGAACACCGGCCAGGGCACGGCGGTCCACGGGCTTTGCTACAATATGATGTTCATCGCCGGCGTCTCGACGTTGTTGTTCAACGGCAACCCCCTGCTGCGATACGACGCGTACTACATCCTCTCCGACCTGCTGGAAATCCCCAACCTCTCGCAGCGAAGCAAGGAGTATCTTTATTATCTGGTCAAGCGATTCGTCTGGGGCGTTCGCCAGGCCCGCAGCCCAGCGCACTCTCGCGGCGAGCGGATATGGTTCACATTCTACGGTATAGCTTCGACAATTTACCGCGTCTTCATCTGTACGGCCATCCTGCTGTTTATCGCGGATAAATTCTTTATCGTGGGCGCGATTCTCGCGGTGGTAGCCGTGATTATGTGGGTCGGCGTGCCTGTGGGAAAATTCCTGCGATACCTCGCAACCAGCGGCGAGTTGGCGCGAAAGAGGCCCAGGGCGATATTGACAACACTGATCTTCTTCGCAGCCCTGTTTGTCGGCGTGGGGTTGATAAAAGCGCCGAATCGCTGCCGTGCCGAGGGAATCGTCGAGCCGGTCAGCATGGCTGTGATTTACGCCGAAGCGGACGGGTTCATGGAAGATTATCTGCCTTCGTCGCGGCAGGTCAGCCCTGACGGATTGCCGTTGCTGCGATGCGTTAATCACGACTTGAAGGCCAATTACGATCTGCTTCTGGCGGAGCGACGGAAGCTGCTGATTCGACGACGAGCAGCCCAAACGCAGGAGCCGGCGGCAGTGCAGATTATGAATCATCAAATAACCGCACTTGACGAACAGATTCAACGCGTCGAGCGGGATATAGCCTCGCTCGAGCCGCGCAGCCCGATCGCCGGAACGTGGATAGCGCCGCAAATCGATCAGGCAAAGGGGCGTTATCTGCATCGCGGCGACCCGGTCGGCCTCGTGGTGAATCTGCGTAAGATGGTGATCCGTGCGGTGGCCGACCAGCAGATTGCCGCGATGCTCATATCCGAGTCGCAAACCGATGTGGAGATTCGCTTCAAGGGTCGGCCTGATATGCAATTGTCCGGGAAGATTTTGCGAATTTTACCAGCCGGCCAGCAACAGTTGCCCTCGGCGGCATTGGGCTATGCCGCCGGCGGTTCCATGCAGACAAGCATGGAAGACCAGAAAGGCACAAAGGCGGCGGAACGATTTTTTGAGATACTCATAACTCCGCGGGAAAATGCCAACGTAAAACCAATGCTAAAACTCTTGAGCGGCCAGCGGGTCATCGTTCGCTTTACCATGCCGGATAAGCCGTTGGCCCTTCAGTGGTGGCGGTCTTTGCTGCAATTGATCCAGCGGAGGTTCCACATCTGATGGCTGCTGTGCCCAGTACAACATGGCGGATGCTGGCCCAGCGACGTGGAGACGAAAAAATACCCCAAGGCCTCGACGCCGCCTGGGAAACCGCTATCGGCATAACAAAACGATTGCGGGTAACCACCAGCCAATTCCTGCAACGTGCTAAAAAAGTTATAGCCCGCGAAAAAGACTTCGCCGAAATGACCGACGCTAAACTCCGCGAAACGGCTGGAGATTTTCGGGAGATTTTCCGGCGAGGCCGCGATACGCCAGACGACCTGGAGCGGGCATTCGCGTTCGTTCGGGAAGTCGCCGCACGCCGGGTGGAGATGAAGCACTTCGAGGTTCAACTAGCCGGGGCGTTGGCACTCGAAGCCGGCTGCATCGCGGAAATGGCTACCGGCGAGGGCAAAACTCTCACCGCGACCTTGCCGGCGACAATTGCGGGCTGGCGAGGCCGGGGCTGCCACGTCATTACCGTCAACGATTACCTTGCCAAACGCGACGCGGAGTGGATGGGCAAAATCTACGAGTTCTGCGGCCTGAAAGTTGCCCACATCGATCAGGAAATGGACCCCACCGCCCGCCTGGCCGCCTACCAGGCCGACATCACGTATTGCACTAATAAGGAAGTTACCGCCGACTTCCTGCGAGACCAATTGGCTTTGGGACGCCTACGCAGTCTGCCCCAGGCCTTGCTGGCCAAAATCGCCGGCGGCACCGGCAGCGGGACGGATCGCCTGCTGCAGCGCGGACTGAATTACGCGATCATCGACGAGGCCGACTCGGTACTCATCGACGAAGCCGTTACGCCGCTGATTATCTCCGGCGAAGGGCCGAACCCCGAACAGGTCGAGGCGTTTAACCATGCCGCGGAATTCGCCGGCCAACTTGAGCCAAAGGAACATTATCGCGTCAATCAGCGATATCGCGAAGTCGAACTGACCGCCACCGGCAAGGAACATATCGCCTCGCAGGCCCAACCGCTCGGAGGCATATGGCGCGGCGCTCGCCGCCGGGAAGAAATGGTCGTCCAGGCAATAACAGCCGGCGAATTTTACCTCCGCGACAAACAATACGTTATCCAGGAAGACAAGGTCGTCATCGTGGATGAATCCACAGGCCGGCTCATGCCCGACCGCGAATGGCGCGACGGACTCCACCAGGCCGTTACCGCCAAGGAAGGCCTGGAGGTTCAACCGCCCAAAGACACTTACGCGCGAATCAGCTTCCAGCGATTCTTTCGGCTATATAAGAAACTCTCCGGCATGACCGGCACGGGTGCCGAGGCCAGGCGGGAATTCTGGCAGATATACCATCTGCCGGTAGCCGTCATTCCGACCAATAAACCGTGCCTCCGCAAGAAATTGGCGGATCGCATCTTCGCCACCGAACAGGCCAAGTGGCAAGCCGTTATGGAAGAACTTCGCAGCCTCCACCAAACGCAACGGCCTGTGCTTATCGGCACCCGCAGCGTCCGCACAAGCGAACTCCTCAGCCAAATGCTTACCGAGGAAGGACTTGAGCATCAGGTGCTCAACGCCGTCCGCCACGAGGAAGAAGCACAGATCGTCGCCGAAGCCGGGCAGCCCGGCAAGATTACCGTCGCTACAAACATGGCCGGGCGCGGCACGGATATCAAACTCGGGCGTGGCATTGCGGAAATGGGCGGCCTGCACGTAATCACCACCGAACGAAACGACTCAGGCCGCGTTGATCGACAACTGATCGGACGCTGCGCCCGCCAGGGCGACCCCGGAATCGCCCAGGCCTTCGTAAGCCTCGAAGACGAACTGCTAGTCCACCGCGCGCCGCACCTGTCGGCTGCTCTGAGACGCCGATACAGCCGCACCAGCCGCGAAATTTCCTCCACCATCACCCGCCGCATCTTCAACACAGCCCAACAAAAAGCCCAACGCACAGCTCTCCGACAACGAAAATCCGTACTACAAACCGACAACTGGCTAGACGAACACCTAGGCTTCGCAGGCAGGACACGATAATTGAAATAATAGCCATATTTCACGGGGAGTTTCTCCTTGTGTTTTTTGTCGTTGTGCTTATAATGCTCGACCAGTTCGATACTTGTCTGGAGGAATAGGGTAAATCGTTTGCTTTCCTGGATTTGAGCGAACCGGTATATTCATGCTGGGTGATGTGTTGGAGGTTGCTGCAGTTCTATTGGTGGGTTGACGGGTTTGGCAGGGACGTCGGGCTCACCGTTCTACAAAAGTGCGTAGTACACAGGTCAATATGGGAGAATGGCAGTGAAATTAGCATCGCGCGCAATGAATCGGCTTCGGGAACTCTACGGCAACATCCTCAATAATTGCCGGCTGAAAAATCAACAAAACTTCAGCTACCTCGATCGTCTTCGGCAAAAGTCCGTTGTCCCACTCCTTGAGCAACTCGAGCCGAGGCTGATGCTGAGTGGCAGTCCGGGGATGGATTGGTTCAAGGTCGATGGCGATGACATAAGCAACAGTGGCGGAAACTATGGCGGATCAAAGATCGTAGCTCCAAATAGAGATGTCTGGGTCGAAAGTATGTGGTCCAATACAGGGGACGACAACTACGGCCACGGAGGAATCACACTTTCCTTCCCTGGCTATCAATATCCCAGCAGCCTCGGCGTCAGCCCATCCTCTGACTTCGAGTATGACTTCGGCTCCTATGGTACTACGGAAGCGTTCTATCGCCAGAAAGGCGACACGATAGCCAGCAGCTCCGGAAGTACAACCGCTTCCTATATCCTTTTTGAAGGTGATGACACGGAATGGGATGGCAATGATTGGTCGAATGATGAGGAACACACGATTCGCGTGCGGATAAATACGGGATCCTCGTCGGCGCGAATCCAGGCCAACGTCCGAGGCACGATGACTGATGACTATTGGCAAAATGCCATCCGAAACCCATATGGCTCCTATGGCGTTGCGGATTCACAGCAAGGATGGCGGGTATATCCATACTACATTTATGTTGACGCCACCGGTCCATACGCACCAGGCGGCCTCGATATGGTGGACAGTTACGATACGGGCTTAAGTAGCGACGACGAAATCACGAAGGAGAGTCGCCCCGAATTCGAGTGGAACGCACCCAGTGACCAAGGCTATGACAGTTCTCATGTGGCTGGTGTCGATAAATACTATTGGGAGGTGACGCGTGAAGGTGGCAGCACGCCCCTTGATTATGACTACACTTCCAGCACTAGCGATCGGATCAACGACAGTCTTTCTAATGGCGATTACACTTTTCATGTTTGGGCGATCGACAATTTCGGAAACTGGGGTAGCAAAGCCGCGATTGACTTCACGATAGACACAAGTCGTCCTTCCTCGCCTACTCCCTCCGAACCGTCCGGCGATATCTCAACCCTCACTCCTGATATCGCTTGGAGCTACAACAGTAGCTACGACTGGAAGTATGATGTTGACCTCGAATACAAGACCGTTACCGGTATCTGGTGGAATGTTAGCGGCTGGGAGAAAACGGCCACGCGTACAGGCAGTATTCAGGCATCGGGGCTGGAATGGGATAAGGAGTATCGAGTCAGTGTCCGGGAGTACGATATTGCAGGGAATGCTGCAAGCGACTACAGCTCTTGGCAATATTTTCAGACCATCAACAGCGCTCCCACCAAACCAAGTAACATCCGAGAGACATCCGTTACGCAGACTAGCGGAACGATTGCTTGGGATGAAGCCTATGATGCCGATGGTGACTCGATCACGTATTACATTCAGTATGGTAAGGACTGGAATTGGGACGGGTGGAATCCAACGATGCCGTTGAGTACAACGGAGACAAGTGTTACGCTCTCCGGTCTTGAAGAAGGCAAGACATATGATGTTCGGGTTTGGGCGGTTGATTCCAAGGGCGCTTCCAGTGGCGAGGTGGTGAAGGACAAGCTTTTTACTACTCTTACGTTCAGGCCGTACTTCGATGATGTTTGCATCTCGTCTCAGGTCGATGATGATGGCGATGGATATGTCCATGAATTTGTTCTCACTGTTGATATACACGCAAATACTCAGGGAGACTATTACATCAAATTTTATGAGGATGATGTTTCGGTATTTGGGTGGGGGGATGATTATCTCGGCAAAAGTGAAACTAAGAGTATTTCAGCAGGTGAAACGCAAACCCGCAATTTCGTGGTTCCGATAGACGATTTTGCCGCATTAGCTCGCCGGGGAACAGCAGAATTTAGGATCGAATTATGGGACGCCACCGCTGATCGGAAAGTAGAGAGTTGGAGCGAAGACGATGATGCAGACTTGGGAGGGATAAGAGTAGAAAACAGTGAAGATGAAGGCTCCATTACCGATGACCTTCAACTCCTGTATGGAGACATCGTTGCCAATGGAGCAGATTGGTTTGTGGACACATACGGGGGAAAACCAGTGTATGGACTTTCGCTGGGATATGGAGTTGATGTGGCCGATGTCCTTGGACATCTATTGGCTGCCCCTTCTGGCGCAGTTAGCGAACTCTTGGGGTTTCTTGATGTTGATGTGGGAGCGTCTGTGTGCGTCTATGTTGACATATTTGACCTTATTGGAATTACAAGCGACAGTAGTGACGGATACGCCAGCGTATGGCTTGGCGCAAATGTCGATGTTGGATTGGGCTTAGACCTTCCAAGCATTCCACTTGATGTAAAAGTTAGCTTTGGTCTTTCGGTTCTGGATGTGGAACATCCGTTGGACGATCCCAACTGGACTGTCTTTAGCGGACTTTCATTTGGAGCAACAGCGTTTTCGTTTCAAGCGGGAGGGTTCAAGTGGTATGCGGCTCAAATAGATACTGAAGATGGTTTCTCCACCAGTTTTGATGATTTTGTGCCGGACAAAGGTTTGTTCAGCCTGACTTCCCCCGTGAGTGTGAATGCGCTCGAACTTTCTTTTTCATGCAATCTGGCAAGTTTTGAGGTTCGTCAGGATGTCTTGCGAGCGGCATTTGGGGTAGCAGGCTATGGAGCCCCGGCAGTATTCCTCTACGACATGCTTGTGTCTGCTGGAGCCGATGTGGTATCTCCGAGCGCCACTCAGGTGTCAAACCTTGCTGACATCTTGGGTAAGGGGCAAGACGAAAATTTTGCTAATCCTTGGATTCGTGACATTACTAATGACGTTTTGCTACCCGAAATAGTTGTACTCGGCAGCGGTCAGAATATAGCCGACAATGACACAACGCCAAGTAATTCTGACGGCACAAACTTTGGTAGTATAGTACAAGGGCAGGCTGGGTCAACGAAGACGTTTACCGTGTGCAACACTGGTACAGCAACGCTGACATTGGGCACGGTGAGTGTTCCCGTCGGTTTCACATTGCTAGAGCCTCCGGCGTCAAGTTTGGATGCTGGTGAGTCGGATACTTTCACTATCCAACTAAATTCAACAACAATGGGCACAAAATCTGGCAATGTCAGTTTCTCGACCAATGATAGCGACGAGAGTCCGTTCAATTTCAGTATTACCGGTGGAGTAACTGAAGAACAGCTTCCCGAGATAGCAGTGGATGGAAATGGCAGAAATATAGCTGACAATGACACCACATCAGAGAGCTCCGACGGAACTGATTTTGGCAGTGTCGTTCAGGGCCAGACTGGTATTGAGCGGACTTTCACCGTTCGCAATACTGGAGACGCTGTATTGATACTGGGTAGCGTGTCCCTGCCGACAGGATATGCCCTTGTCGAAGGTTTGGATAACCAAATTGCCGCAGGTGGGTCGGATACATTTACAGTTCGTCTAGAAAGCGATAATGTCGGCACGAAGCAAGGCGAGATCAACTTTGCCACCAATGATCCTGATGAGCACCCATTCAACTTTTCGATTACTGGCAATGTTACGGAAGTTAATCCCGCGGAAGCGACAATCACGGGCACGATCAGCTATTCCGGTGGTTATGCAGGCCCGATTTACGTGGCTTTGTTTGAAGCGGATGGGTGGATGGAAAGTGAGCCGGTTGCGGTTACAGGAATAGCCGGAGCAGGCGAATATACCCTGCCTCTGGATGGTGTGGCTCCTGGTACATACATACTCGGCGCTTATATGGACGTGGACGGTAATGGTGAGTTAAATTGGGCCGGGGAGGAACCGCGAGGTATCTATGGTGGCGCGGCTGAGCCAGGGGAAATCGTTATTATTGAGGAAGGCGGAAGTATTGAGAACGTCGATGTTACGCTCGTAGACAGGGACAATACTTTTCCAATGTTGCGACCGGTTACTCATACAGCCAACACGATCACTTTTACCTTCAATGAAGTCATGGCACCCACTTATAGTGTTAACTGGGACACCCCCCTTTCTGCTACTACTGATATCAGCTGGAATGATGAAAGAAAGGCGATCACCTTTACTTTTGAAGACAACCTGCCGGTTGGAGAGATTCTTTGGGAACTTAATCCAGACGGAGAGAATTATTTCTTCGCGGATTTCTCCGGCACACAGGCAGTTAGGCAGTTCGGGAGTGTTCTTGTGGAGGCGACGGGGCCAACAACCGCTGTGGCGGCACTGGATATTACGGCTCCGGGGGCTACAACGTATGTCTTCACCGCAGAATTCTGGGATGATACGGAATTGGACCTCGACTCGATCGGCGATGGGGATTTCCGAGTAGTAGCTCCTGGGGGAACGGAGTACATTCCAAGTATGTTGGGAGGCTATTTTATCAACGGTATTCCCGCAACATACGTTTGGGACGCTCCGTATGAATTCACTGCCCCCGGCGGAATTTGGGACAGTTCCGACAATGGAACATATGCAATCTGGATTGAACCTAATCAGATTTTTGATGCCGACGGGAACGCCATTGCCGCTCAGCAACTGGCTGAGTTCACGGTAAACATTAGCAATCCTGGTTCCATCTCCGGCCTGCTTTGGAACGATATTGATCGGGACGGCCAGAAGGATGATTTTGAACCTGTGCTTGACGACCGGACCGTCTATCTGGATGCCAACGATAACGGGCAGTTCGATTTTGGTGAGGCCAGTGTTCAGACGGCTGCCGATGGCACGTATACGCTTGTCAACTTAGCTGAAGGTTCGTATATAGTTCGCCAGGTATTGCCGGCCGGCTGGGCGGGGAATTGGCCTGCTGGAGATGGCTCGTATGATGTTTCGATTAATGAGGCTAACGGTTATCACTCCGCAAATAATAATTTTGCAAGCTATATGGCTGCGAACTTTGAATATCATTTTGAAATAGCTCGTTGCCGCTATGGTGATGGCCAACAGCTTAATGAAGGCCGCATGATTCTCGAAGTTGATGGCTTGGGCAATAAGTCTATCGATAATGTCTTGATTAGCATGCCCGATGGTTCAACCCATTGGGAACAGAGTCTTGGCTTGCCGGCAGGAGAAAATTATACTTACCAGATAGACCCTGATGATGGTTATACGCCCGCTGCGCTGCTGGCTATGTTCCCGACGGGTGTCTACCAGATCAATCTAACCTATGCAGATAACTCTACCAGTGCAGTACAGTTCTACCGATCATCAGGAGCTTTCCCGGATTGGCCGACAATTACGAATCCGTTGGATGGAGACGTAGGCGTTACTGATCCTCCAGTGCTTACATGGACACCCAACCAGAATGATTGGATGGAGTTGATCGACGAAACAGGGGGAGAAACGTTACTTGTTTTTGGTGGGGATACGGGAAGAACGGACAGTGGTTCATATGCCGTGCCTGCCGGGACACTTCAGCCGGGGCATGACTACTTGCTAGTGCTGGATCGCAACGAGTGGGGCGAGACATTTCTTGGAAGCATAACCGCTGTTCGTTTCAGGACAGACGGTCAACCAACTTTGGCTCTTGATGATGTTACCATGTCGCACAATGAGCATGTGCGGGAAATCATCTTGCCGGCAACGGATGCAGATGGGCAGGTGGTTGTTTATACCGCACAGGCGATTTCGCCCGTGGATTCAGCGTATGAATTGAAGACGCAACTGGGGTTGGTCAGCTATTTACCGCAATACAACAACCAGTTCCAGTTGAACGAAAAGTGGATGCAGAGCGGGACAGGCGTCTACTATTACATCCTGCCAAGCGGTGAAGTGCACCAATACAACGTCGGCCTGGTCGGACAGGTAGAGGCCGACTGCTACGCGGACCCTCAGGCTTGGATCGACGCAGATTGTAAGGTAATCCCCGGCCTGGATCAGTTCGTCAGTGTTAACGGGAATGTGCTGTCAATTCAGCCGAATCTCAGTTTCGTCGGTACGTTTGACGTTCGCGTGACCGCAACTGATAACACGACCAGCCCCGTCACCGACACCTTCTCCGTGACCGTCGTTAACGATCCCCCCACCTGGACGGATCTGCCGGGCGATCAGCTCATGTCGCACAACGACGACACGCTAACCGTGCCGCTTGCGGCAACGGACGCTGACGGCGATACGATTACCTACACTGCTGTCGTCAACACCTCCGCAGACGCGTACACGCTGAAAACCGAACTAGGCCTGGCGATATACCTGCCGCAATACAACAACCAGTTCCAGTTAAACGAAAAGTGGATGCAGAGCGGAACAGGCGTCTACTATTACATTCTGCCGAGCGGTGAAATACACCAATACAACGTCGGCCTGGTCGGGCAGGTTGCCCCGTCGTACCATGCCGACCCGCAAACGCTGATCGACTTGGGGCCGATGAGTACGCCCGACGTGCAGTTGACGATCGCCAACGGCCAATTGACGATCGACCCGCCGGCGGACTTCGAGGGCACGTTCCATGTGGACGTTACCGCCGGCGACGGCGTTGCGACGGCCATCGGCAGCTTCTCCGTGACCGTCGTTAACGATCCCCCCACCTGGACGGATCTGCCGGGCGATCAGCTCATGTCGCACAACGACGACACGCTAACCGTGCCGCTTGCGGCAACGGACGCTGACGGCGATACGATTACCTACACTGCTGTCGTCAACACCTCCGCAGACGCGTACACGCTGAAAACCGAACTAGGCCTGGCGATATACCTGCCGCAATACAACAACCAGTTCCAGTTAAACGAAAAGTGGATGCAGAGCGGGACAGGCGTCTACTATTACATCCTGCCGAGCGGTGAAGTGTACCAATACAACGTCGGCCTGGTCGGGCAGGTTGCCCCGTCATACCATGCCGACCCGTGGACGCTAATCAACCAGCCGACATACATCGTCCCCGCCGGTGTAACCTGCACCATCAACGCCAGCCAACTGACAATCAACCTGCCCTCCGGCTTGACCGGAACCTTTGAAATCGAACTAACCGCCACCGACGGCCTGGAGACAATTATTAAAACATTCCTGATTACCTGCCAATAACCAGCAGGAATACAATTAACCCAAACCAGGTGTTACGCGTCAACTTTGAGGCGGAGCGACGACAGTTGTCCCTGAAAAATTGATTTGAGCTTATTAATCCGCAATTAATCCGAGGACACAATATCAGTTATTATTCGCCTTGTGAAAAGCAGGGCGAAATCGTGTCCTTGGGTGTAGCAAATGGCCAGTCAGCAGCCAATAAACATAAGGGTGTCAATGGGCGCTTTAAAATGGGCCAGTTAAAGGCGCTTCAAAATGGGCCACCTTTGTTGTGATTCTTATACTTTACTTTTTGGTTCCTTTGCAAGCTTCTTGTGTCTTTTTTGTTTTGCCGTTTTTTTCATCGTCACCTGTTGTTTTTGTTTGTCGGTTTTGCAGGCGGTAGCTTTTGCCGGTGATGTTTATTATCTCGGCATGATGCAGGAAGCGGTCGAGGATGGCTGTGGCGGCAGGTACGTCGCCGATCAGTTTGCCCCACTCTTCAAGCGGCCGGTTCGACGTCATCATCGTCGCCTTCAACTCATATCGCCGCATTATCACCTCAAAAAAGTATTCGC
>JAIORC010000149.1 GCA_021108335.1 Phycisphaerae bacterium | reverse complement strand
TCATGGCTATCCCGCAAAAAACGCGGGCTAACCATGCCACCCGATATCGTGGGAATTTGCACAGGTTGAGTAAACGGGTCGAGCAGTATGGGATTACAACATGCGGACGTCAAACGCGGTGGCCTGGGAAGGCCACCGCGCAGAGATGGAACATCGCGCGGGAATGGTTTTTCAAAAAGGCCTCTGAAATAGGGCTGTTCAAATTCGGGATTATCGGATACGATTGGAGTATAAGTGGGAAACACCACAACGTCTGTATACAGCGGAGAAACTAATATGGCTGATTATCGCGTTGTACTATTGGCTTCGGAAGGGGAATTGCTGCCACAAACTCCCGAAGAAAACGACACGGGTATCGAGTATATCTACGCCCCCAGCGGCTACGAAGCCGCGGCGGAAGTGCTGGCCGACCCGGCGATGGCGCTGATTGTGGACATGCCTTCACTTTCCGCCGAGCACATCAAACTCATGGAAATCGCCAGGTCGCGCGGTACGGAATTGATCGGCGTTGGCGGATTCCCCGCCGGGTTAAGCGTCGATGATCTCAGCGGCATGCACCTGGTAGCCATGAATCAACTGCCCGAATTTTTACAGAAAATGACCAGCCAGACGCAAGCCGCCCCATCCGGCGACGATTCCGTCAAGCTGGCCCCAGCGAAATCCGCAAAACAACACACGGGCCGCCAGAAAAACAGGAGGAAATCACATTGACTCCCACAGACACCAACGCGCAAGACAACCGGACGGCGGATGAAGTTCTGCTGCTGACCGATACGGAAATCGGCATGGAATTGGCCGGACGGCTGGAAAACGAAGCGATTAACTGCATCACCGACCCCTACGACGCGCTGATCGAATTGTCGAAGGGCAATTGTTCGACAGTGATTGTCTCAGCCCCCCGCGATAATTTTACGGGCCTGGCGAAGGCAATTCGTCGTCTCAACAGCGAAGCGAAGGTGCTGGCGTTCTGTCGGCCTGACGATAACGCGGAATTGGCCGAGTCGACCGAAGGACTGGTAGACGAATACTGCTCCTTCCCGCCGACCCGCGGCGAGCTTACCATGCTGCTGCGAACCCTGGCCGGCCAGGCCGATGTCGCCGTCGAACCGCAGCCCATAAACATCACAGGCGAATCACTCAAAGGCCTGCTTACCTCGGTGCGATCAGCCGAAGCGATGGAAGCCCAGGTCGCGGAAATTATCTCCGCCGGGCTGGAAGCACCGGTTAAATGGGTAGACGCATCCGCCTGCCCAGCCGGGGCGGAACCGCTGCTGATGCTCGCCGGTGAACCGGCACGGCTGCTGATCCCGGAACAACCGGTTAAAATCAACCAAGCCGCCGACGCCCTGATCGCCGATCTGCACCAGTGCCTGCCGCCGCTGGTGGATATCTCCAGGCGAATGGAGTCGCTGCACCGACTGGCCATCACCGACCACCTCACCGGCGCGTACAATCGTCGGTATTTCTATCGCCTGACCGATCACGTGCTGCAGCGAGCCGGCGAAGAAGGCTTCCGTGCGACGCTGCTGCTGTACGACATCGACGACTTCAAGAAATACAACGACCAATACGGCCATGCCGTAGGCGATGAAATTTTGCGGGACACCGCCGCGATGATCCAGCATATTTCCCGCGAGCAGGACATCGTAGCCCGCATCGGCGGCGACGAGTTTGCCGTGCTGTTCTGGGACGAACAACCACGCGAGACGAATTCCCAACCACTTACCGATATCTGGGCAATGGCAGACCGGTTCCGACAGGCTGTCGCGGATCACGCCTTCCAGTCGCTAGGCCCGGATGCGACCGGCATGTTGACCATCTCCGGCGGTTTGGCCGGCTGCCCGCAAAACGGCGCAACCTGCCTCGAACTGCTACAGGAAGCCGACCGCGCACTGCGAACAGCAAAACAATCCGGCAAAAACGCCATCTGCCTGGTAGGAGAAACGCGCGGCTGAAAACACGTGGACGCCGCATTTCCACGCGTTGGGTGGCATGGTCCCCTGGGGACCATGTGTTTTTACCCGTTTCTGGTAGGCCGGGTCTTGACCCGGCAATAAGAAGGCGACAGCCTTCTTACATGGAAACCCCTTCGATAACACATCCATGGGAAAACGTGTTTTTCACCACGGCTGCCCCGAATGGGACAAACTGGTTGCATGTGCCATGCAATTGCCGGGTCAAGACCCGGCCTACAAAAAACTGTTGCTTCGCGACACCCTTCGATATTTGAGTTTCCAATTTGTTTTAGGCTTGCTTGCAAGCCGTGTATTCCCGGTTCCTGTTTTTGCTGTTCCCGTTTTTCCCGGTTCCCAGTTCCTGGTTCCTGTTTTTGCTGTTCCTGTTTTTACCCGTTGTTGTTGATTTTTACCCATCCACCCCGTTGGTGCGATTCGTAGATTGCCAGCACGATATCGACAGCGTGCCGGGCCTGGCCGGCGGGTACGAATGGCTGCCGCCCCTGCCGGATAGCCTCGACGAAATCGGCGATTTGCGGGACGTGCCCGGCACCGTAATAAGTCTTACCAGCCTCCCCACCCTGCGCATCGCGGCAGGCGGATAATTTATCGAGAATTTCGCTCTGGCGGGCTTTGTCCTTGAAGATTACGCGGAAAATATCGTGTTGACGGACATCGATTGAGCCAATCGTACCCTGGATTGAAATGCTCGGTTCCCACCCCAGATGGCTGGAACTCGTTACCTCCATGGTCCCGAGCGCCCCGCAGCGGAATCGAAGAGCCGCCGCGGCGGTGTCCTCGGTTTCGATGTCGCTGCCGTGAGTAATGTTGGAATGAACGCCGCTGAGCGATTCCACGCCGCCCATTATCCAAGCCAGCAGGTCGATATGATGAATCGCCTGATTGATAAGAACCGCTCCGCCCTCGGCTGCCCACGTTCCACGCCATTCGTCTGCACGGTAATATTCCCTGGTTCGCAGGCAACGCATTTGCAGGCACGCGGTGAGGATATCGCCGAAGGCTCCCTCGGCGACAAGCCGCTTGAGATATCGCCAGACCGATTCAAAACGATGCTGGAATATGCCGCTGAAAACAAGATTTTCGTTGCGGGCGTGAGCGGCGAACATGGCGTCCATGCCTTCTTTGCCGGCGGCCAACGCTTTTTCGCAGAGCACGTGTTTGCCGCTGTCCAAGGCCATGACGGTAATCGGCGAGTGCGAAGCGTGGTCCGTGCAGACCGCTACGCAATCGACTGAATCGTCGGCCAGCACTTCGCGATAGTCGGTCGTTACCCGGCCGATTCCGTATTTTTCGGCGAGCCGGCGGGCTTTGTCCTCGACCAGGTCGCAGGCCCAGGCAAGTTCGACGTCCTGCTGCTGGAGAAAACTCTCGGCATGCGTCGGTGCGATAACACCGCAGCCGATAATGGCACATCTGATGGGGCGATCCATGAATCCGTCCTTATCTTCTTTATTCGACCACGATTTCCCCGAATCGCCGTTTGCCTACTTTCAGGACGTCGCCGGAAGCCGGGGCGACCTGCGCGTCGATATCGGTAATTTTTTCATCCGCCAGGCTGACGGCATTCTGTTTTATTAATTGACGGGCCTTCCCATTGGATTCCGCGAACCCGGCCGTGGTGATAAGCTTTACGATACCGATCGGCCCGGCGGGGATTTTAATTTCCGGCATATCCGTCGGGACGTCGTGCTGTGCGAAAATGCGGTCAAATTCCGCCACGGCTGCAGCCGCTGCCTCCGCGTCGTGGAATTGCGTAACGATCATTTTGCCCAACTCGACCTTGGCCTGGCGGGGATGAGTCTTGCCGCCGTCGACCAATTCGGCGATTTTCTCCGCCGGCAGGTCCGTCAGCAGCGTAAAGTAATTCTCCATCAGCGAATCGGGGATGCTCATCACCTTGCCGAACATGTCGTTGGGCTTGTCGGTTACGCCGATGTAATTGCCCTTCGACTTGCTCATCTTTTCCCTGCCGTCCAGGCCGACCAGCAACGGGAAGATCATCACGCACTGCGGCGGCATGGAGGCGTTTTCCTGTAACTGCCGGCCGACCAGGTTGTTAAACGTCTGATCCGTACCGCCGATTTCGACATCGGCTTCGATGCAGACGCTGTCGTAGCCCTGCATCAGCGGATAGAAAAATTCGTGCAGGCCAATAGGCTGGCCGGCTTTGAACCGCGTCTCAAACGTATCCCGCTCCATCATTCTGGCGACGGTCATCTGCGACGCCAGCTTGAGAATGTCGGCGAGGCCCAGTTTTCCCAGCCATTCGCTGTTGTAGCGGACTTCCAGCTTTTCCGGGGAGGTGTCGAGAATCTTACCCGCCTGATCGACGTATGTTTGTGCGTTTGAGGCGATTTGCTCCGGCGACAGTACCGGGCGGGTCTTGTTCGTGCCACTGGGATCGCCGATGCGGGCGGTGTAATCGCCGATAATCAGCACCGCCTTGTGGCCGAGGTCCTGGAATTTCCGCACCATGGTCAATTGCACGGTATGGCCGAGGTGAACGTCCGGCGCAGTGGGGTCCAGACCGAGCTTGATCCGCAGCGGCCGATTCGCCTCCGCGGCGGCGGCCAACCGCTTTTTAAGCTCGTTCTCGGTGTAAAGCCCTTCGCAGCCGTGCGTTAATAACGCCACCTGCTCCTGTATTTGTTGTTCGCTCAGCTTTGCCATAAGGCCCGTAAACATACCGCCAGACGGGGCAAATTGCAAATCGACAACGCAGCAATTCAACCACGGAAAAGTCCGCCGGTGCATTTTGTCTATTGAATTAACAGGGCTTCTGCGGTTAAAATCCACCAAATGAAGCTGCCACGGTTTTTGGGATCGGTATTGATATTATGACAGGTAAGAACTTTAGAGTAATTTTGAGCGGGCTGCTTGGGCTGATGCTCCTGTCCGGCTGCGCGCCGGAAGGGCCCGCGGGACCCGCTCCAATTAATGTCACCGAATACAAAAAGATGGGGCCACGCGACCGCACCCGGCATTCCGACAGTGTTATCGTGCAGCTCAATCTCGCCAGGACACACAACCCCGAACTGACGGTTGCCCACCGTCTCCAGTCGCTCGAACTGGTAAAGCAGATAACTCGCCAGGATTACTCCCTGCTCGACGAAAACTCGCTTTCCGATCTGGCGACGCTTCTCCGCGACACCAAAACGCCGACGAAACTCAAACAGCAAGTGCTGCGATTCCTGCTGCTGCAGAACTATCGCGACCTGGCGGCATATATCATCCCGCTGCTGGAAAAACTCAAGGAAGACCCCGAACTGCGAACGCTGGTGCTCAACTACCTCAAGAATAATCCCAACTCGCAGATGCTGGCGGGTATCGTGCGAACATGGGCGGCGGAGGGGGAAATAACAGGCACCGGCGAGCAGAGTTATCGCAAGGCTATCAAGCAGATCAGCGGGCGAGACTGGGACGTAACGTTGCTTGACGAAATGAATTCGCCGTCCTTCGAGGCAAGCGGGGAGGCAATGGAAATCCTTCGCCGGCGGTTGAAATCCGCGACGCTTCGCCGCAAAATTCTCGCCATCAAACCGCGATCGGACACCATCAGGGCTTTGCAGGAATTTACCGAAGTTTTCGATTATTTTCCCGCTTCCAGCGAAGAGTTGATAACCGCGTCAATCATCTACAAGGTACGTGGCGACATGCTTCCCGACGCGGCAAAGATGTGCCTCGACTGGACCAAAAACTACAAATACCGCTTCAATATCCGCGACTTCCATCTGGTCAGCCGCCTGGCCCGCGACCCACTGCGGAGCAATCTCAAGCAAACCAAGCTGATATTGACTATCGGCAGGACCCTCAAGACACGCAAACATATCCATCACAAACCGACCGCCGCTGGAGCCGTAGACGATTACAAAGACAGTTTCTGGCTGCACGTGGACCAGTTGACCACGGCGGACCTGTGGAATATCTATCTCCTCAATGAAATGCTTTCCCGCCCGCGTACGCAGAAGTATCTGAAACTGCTGGCTGAAGGCGACTTCGCAGATCCCAATAGCGTATGGGGCGGGTTGGTCTTCTACGAAAACGGGCAAGCCGAGGCGTCTCTCTATCGCTCATCCAAAGAAACGGGCAACAACCTTATCTACCAACCCACGGGGCGTCTTATTACAGACGGGCGGGATTCCCTCTGCCGCTTCGTGGGACATTTTGAAAAAATCAACAATGCCGAGCGGGCAGGGCCAACCGCCGGCGAACTGCAATCAGCCAAAAAGGCCAACTACTACGGCTTGGTCCTTACGCGAACAGGCAGGAACAGTTTCTGCGCCCATTACTACAATCCCGCCGGCATAGTAGTATCGCTCGGCAAATTCCCCCTGCGGTAATCGGCAGACAAAAAAACGGTTAAAAAACAACTCTTCCGCGAATCAGGATGTATTGCAGAAACTTAATGCATATGGTAAAATATTCCGATAGAGATGGGGTGGAGATCATCTTCCAGCATGAAAAGGCAATGCAATGACCGACAATGCAATATTACAGTTAGAACAGGACCGAACGAATGTTTTGAAGCATTTTCGTCACAACCATAAATCTTGGATTGATGGTATAAAAAAAGATGATGAAGATGTTTTAAGTGATAAATATTCTTTAAATGCGGAACAAGAAGTCGGCGATAATTTTATAAATTACTTTCTTGCATCTCTTTCTCCTAATCCACAAAAACTCTTGTCGAAAGACAAAGATTTTGAAATCATAAAAAAAACCCTCTCTTCAATTCTTGAAGCAGTGGAAGAGGATATTTTGACCGAGCCAGAAGCCAATGCTTTACTCGATTTTGTGGCTATGAAGTTCGTGGAAAGTCGCTTTGAGGTAATTTTCCAGAAGGTATTTGACGTTAATATGGCCAAGACATATAGCTTTCGAAGTGTTGCGAGGAGTACATAGATGACACAAAAAGAAGATATGCCGTTAAAATCTGAACCGAAGCCTAAACCGGCATTGGAGAATAGTCGAGCTGTTGTTTCGGATTCGGGTAATATACAAAGTGCTTTCAAAAAAATGGCTGAGCAAAAACCTGAAAAAATTATGGAAGTTATGGCTATGGGAATGAGTTCTGTGGGGAATCCACTTCATAGCAAAATGACTTCCGAACATGTCTCGCAAATTTTGGAATTAACAGCCAAACAGGATGAACGACAATATGATCTGCATAAACAATTCCAAGTCAATGACCTCTCTGAAAACAAATCGAATCGGGCATATGCCTTTGCTGTGTTTGTGGTCGTCATGATTCTCATTGGGACTGTGCTTTTCCTGTTTAAAAATAAACCTGAAATTTTACTACCTGTTCTAACAGGCATAGGTGGTCTTATAACAGGGGGGCTAGGTGGCTGGGGACTAGGCAAACGAGGGGAATAAATTATACCGGATATTGGGAGAACCACTTCCTCCGCCGTTTATGCCTCGACGACCGCTACGCCGTCGGCGACTAGTTTTTGCCAGTGCTTGTCGTTGAAGATGCATCCGGGGTCGCCGGCGTGGAGTTGACCAAAATATGCGTCGGCCCGGGCGCGGCAGCCGCCGCAGTAATCGCTGAACTCACACACTTCGCAATGATGAAGCCGCCGCTTGCGGTCGTTGAGGATCTCCCAGAAAACGCTCTGGCGGAAGATTTCCTCGAGGGATTTTTCGCGGATGTTGCCCATTACGCGGTGCGGCAGGTACACGCAGGGCGTTATGTTGCCGTTCGGCTCGGCGGCGATGTAGCATCGGCCTGCCCCGCAGCCGCCTAGATACTTCGCCACCACGCGGGCCTTGGTGCCGCTGCCACCGCCGGCGTGGCTGCACGATACCATGCCGTCGTCCAGAGCTGCACCGGCGAGGCACACGCGGCCGAGTTGCGGCGCGGTGGAAATAATCCCCATGCCGCCGGCTTGCATCTTCTCGTTGAGAATCGCCAGCAGTTCCTCGCGTTGGGTGGGGGTTATGTCGCCGCTGACCATCGTCAAACCCCGGCCGACCGGGATGAAATTGAAGTGGGCCAGGCAACTGGCTCCGAGATCCTCCTCGGCGAAGCGGATCATGTCCCGCACTTCGTGGAAATTGCCCTGATGGACGCACATCGCTATGCCCAGCCGCAGTCCCTCGGTCGCTACGACCGTTCTCGCACCGGCGACGGATCGCTCCCACATGCCATCCATGCCGCGGAACGCGTCGTGCCTTGCCGGGTCCACCGAGTCCAGCGATATCTCCACATACCGCAGGCCGGCGTCTCGCAACTCAGCGGCCCGACGGGGAGTCATGGTCGTGCCGTTGGTCGCCAGCGACAGGTGCATCTCGTAATTTCTGGCCCGCTTGATTATCGGTATCAGGTCGCTGCTGAGGGTCGGTTCACCGCCGGAAATCGCCATCATCGGAATCTGCATTTGCCCCATCTGATCGACGAGATTCAGCTTCTCGGCCAGCGACAGCTCGTCGGCCAGCGTGTTGTGCTCGCTGTCCTGGTAGCAGTGTTTACACTTGAGGTTGCAGCGGTTGGTGAAGTTCCACACGACGAACAGCGGCGAGGTGAATTTCTGCGGTACGGTCAGGCCAAACTCAGCAATCGAGCGGGCGACGATGTTAATACCGCGAACCGTCGCGCCGAACTGCTTGCCGCGATGGCGGAAGTTCGCCCAGCCGTCTTCAGTTACCAGCCGATCCATCAGTTTATGGAGCGGCCAGAACAGGAATTTATCCGTGCCGGTGGCGGCAGGGTCGCGATAGCTTCGCAGCATACGTTCGAGCATCGTCAAGCCGTGGCGGTCCCGGCGGGTAAGGAATTTCAGCAGCCGACGGATCGGCTGGCGGTCTATCCACTTTTCTATCGGGTGGTGGAAGTCCAGTTGCAATGCTTTGTGCGTTCGGGTGTCTTCCGCACTGCCGCCGTTGCGAATATAGGCTCCGCTGGTCAGCAGGCCGTCATCGGTACGGCTGGATGTTTTGTCGGCGTGGCCGGAATCGACGAAGCCGTGCTCGTAGGCCTTGCCAACCTTCGCGGCTGTCGTGTAATCAGCGGCAGCGGTGTAGGAGGAATCCCGCCGGGAGTTGTCGTTTTGTGATTTCGGCATATTTTTTGTAGGCTTGTCCCTTGTAGGTCGGGTTCATAGTTTCAGCACAACTCATTTTTTATCCCGAGCATTTGCCGCTTTCGCTTTTTCTAGAATTTTAACAATTCCATTATCTCTATAACTTTTTGCCTGTTCCAACGCTGTTTCCCCCCCCAAAAGGGCCCTTATGTTCAAATTTGCACCACGATCAACGATAATTTGTACAATCTCCGGGTCTCCAAACAAAACTGCATAATGTAAAATTGTTCCATTACTAACCATTTGATTGACGTCGAAATCAAATGCCAAAAGATATACCAGCATTTCTTTCATCTTTTTTCTTTTAAATTCATGTCGAGATCCAATGACGAGTGCCCCATGAATATCTTCGCAAACATTCCTTTTGGCAGGATCATATAGCAACTTGACCACTCCAAATCGAGCACCGTACAAAGCTATGTCCAATGGTGTACTTCCTCTGCGGGTAGTAAGACTAAAATCATATTTATGTTTTCTTAAAATCTTTATTGCGTCAGACACTCCGCTCATGGCTGCCATATGCGCAGCCGTATGGCCATCATTGAAAAAACCGAAACCACCGTAGGAAATACGGGCATATAAATGGGCCTTATTCCGTATTAAATACTCAATAACATCAACATTTCCGGATTTTTCGCAAGCCAGTATAAGAGGCGTATAGCCCTTATCGTTGGAATTATTGACATTTACTCCACTGTCACATAAGAGTTTCACAATTTCCAGACGCCCCTCGGCTGCAGCTGACCGCATAAGCCTACCGCCTTTATAGGCGACATCCTCTTCAGATACATTTCTGATCCAGGAACGAACGATACCGATATCTCCATGCGCCGCAGCAATAGATGCTTCCTGAAGTGTAGGCACACATTTCTTTCCGGGCTTGGTTTTGCCGGAATCGGCGGCGTTTTCTTTTTTACTATTACACCCTGCGCCCAAGTATCCTAAAAACATGCACAATAAAAACCAAGCCTGCCATTTAGCACAATATTCTTTATTTTTCTTCGATTTCACAATCTCACCTCTTCCCAAATCGCAATTATTGTTTGTCGCCTTCTATGCAATCAGTTTTTGTAGACCGGGTTAAGCTCCGGCCTACTTGGTTGCTGTGAGACCGCCGGTAATTCCTGTTATGCAAGAAGTTGCATAACCTACCTGACTACTTTGGCCTTACGACATCGACGTGCACGAATGCGGCGGTGTCGCAGCCGTTGATTTTCGCTTCCAGCCGGAGCGGCTCATACGTCGGCCAATCCGGCGTAACGGTCAGCACGGGCGCAAACGTTTTTGACTTGCCTGACGCGAGGCCCCAGGTGGTCGTAACCACCACCGCCCCGGCAGGCCAGCTTCGCACGCAACTCCAATTCAGCCCGTCGTACCGCAACAAACGCAAAGTATACACTGCCGCTGTTTTAGACTTGAAGTGCAGGCGGCGTTGGGTCTTGTTGGCGGCGATGATTTTCACCGGAAATTTCTCGCCGTTGACGAGTGTTGTTTTGGGCAGATCGAGCGTCAGGGTCAACCCATCCGCCGTAACCGTCGACCGGGTTGGGTCGACGGCGCCGTCGGCGGTTTTCGAGATAGTTACCGAACCGTCACCGCAGCCCGACAGAAGTATTGCAACGATAGTTACGACCAATGCCAATGCGATTCTCATATCAAATTCTCCCTGCCTTCCGGCTATTCGGTTTCGTTATCTTTCGCGACTTCCAGGAATCCTGCCTGTGACAGGTGGCGGAACTCCGGGCCGCAGTTATGGCTGCAGAACGGGAATACGCCAGCCGGCGTCGAGTACAAAATTATGCATCGCTTGACGCGTTCGACGTCGTAGTTGTATCTATCCTGAAAGTGCATGCCCGCGCACAGCAGCGAGCGGTAGTTCGCCTTGCCGCTTTCGCCGCGGCCTACTGATTTGTCCACCATGCCCAGCAGCGTGCGGACGAATCGCTTGACGGAAAGGTCCGGCGGGGCGGTGTCTTTCCGCCAGTGTTTCTTGAACATGAAGTATATCCGCAGCCTGTCCAGCCAGTTTGCCTTGCGGCCTTTGCGCTTGATCCGCTGTGCGTGGCGGTTCATATCGCAGAACATGCCCTCCACGTCGATTACGGTGGGGAACGGGTAGGCCTTGCCTTCCGGGCTGACTAGGAAATACGTGCCGAACGCGCAATCCGGGTGGCAGCTCGAACGGATTTTCGGCTCGCCGGTAACGGCTTCCAGCAGGTTGGAAATCGGTACGACGAGGCTCAGCGGGAACATATCGCGCATCGGCTCAACGCCGGGATACTTGCCGAGGTCGATAGCCAGGTCGCCCAGCGTGTAGCGGTGGGTTTCCAGTTCTTCGGTGCTGATTCGCCCGGTAAACGACACCGGCTGAAAGCTTATCCCAGAGACGACGTCGATGTTGTCGATGGCGAATTGCAGAATTTCGGGCACCTGGTCGTCGTTGACGTTTTTGATAACGGTCGGCACGAGGCAGACTTTCATGCCGGTTTTGCGGGCGTTTTCGATGGCGGCGAGTTTCTTTTCCCATATGCCGGGATAATTCCTCGCCGGCTGATGCGGCTCGTCGCCCACGCCGTCGAATTGCAGGTACAGCGTGTGCAGCCCGGCGGCGGCGGCCTGGCGGGCGAAATTCTCGTCGGCCATCGTTATACCGTTGGTCGCGATCTGAATGTAACTGAAGCCCATGTCTCGCGCAGCCGCGACGATTTTCAGAAAGTTCGGGTGAATGGTCGGCTCGCCACCGGTAAACTGGATCGCCGTAGTCGGTGTCGGCCTCATGTCCCGCAGCACACACAGTTGCCGGACGATTTCGTCGTAGCCCGGTTCCCAGATGAAGCCCTGGGCGTTGGCGTTGGCGAAGCAGATGGGGCACTTCATGTTGCAGCGGTTAGTCAGGTCTATCTGCGAAAGGCAGGGGCTTGAGAGGTGCTGGTTGCACAGGCCGCAATCGCTGGGGCAATTTTGCCCGCCGGTTCTCTGCGGATGCGCCTGGCCGGCATGCTCCTCGAAGCTCCACCACGAGGCCTTGGCGTACAATCGCACGTCAGGGCTTATCAGGTCACGAAAATAGCCGTGCTCGGGGCAGGTCTTCTCAGTCAAAACTTTGCCGTCCTGCACGAAGTGCCGCCCCACGATAATGCCGCTGCATTCCGGGCAGAGAGTTTCGATTGTCCGCGGCAGCCGGCGAATAACCGGGCGGATTCTGCTGCCGTGGAGCGTCTGGGTCGCGCTGCCGGGCAGGTCGGGCGGCAATTCCGTCCAGATTGCGTCATGATGCACCACGGACGGGTTGTCGCAGGCGGGGCAATCGAATTCCAGCAGTACCTGTTGCCCGCTGCGGATAAATCTCGCGTGGCGAACTTCGCGGCAGCCGGGGCAGGTGGCCTTGGTTTCAACCGGCAGGTCGGCGAAATCTTTGGCAAATCGGCGTATCTCCAGGCGGAAAGCGTCCAGCTTTGCCCAGGGGGCTGAAGCTTCCGGGGTATGCCCAGCCGGTTCGTCCATTGTAATATTGGTTACCTGTTCGCTCATTTATTATCGTGCGGGGATATTCAAAATTGTTCAAAAAAATCGAAAATTATTCGAAGCAGGCGGGATAGGTCCGCTTGGTGGATTTCCGGTTACGATAGCTATTGGCCAATTCCATGAAGATGTCCAGATCGCGTTCCATGTTGGAGTTGGACGCGTCGAAGTAGAAATTGCGGATTGGCAGTTGGTCGTAATCGCGGCTGACGTCGTGATAGACCGCTTCGGTAACGATACCGTTCATGCAGGAAAACGGGCTGATGTCGATAATCCCGTCCGCGCCGCGATGATACAGATAGACACTCTTGCCGACCGACAGCACCATCTCGCCCAGCGCCCCGTCGGCTGGCAGATAAGACCAAGCCGGCTTAAGCACATCGCCGTAAACGTCGTGCGGCTCATGATAGCCGACGAAATCTTCGGTAAACAGCGCGAGCAGTTTGTTTTCGTCCGCCCGCTGGACCTTGTGCTTGATTACCGTTCCGAGCATCGCCGGCGAAAACGTCTTGCCGTCCCGCTTAAGCAGCTCCTTCGACGACCAGTTGGTGTACCACACCCACTCGCCGATATCGCTCAGCCAGCACTCACCGCCGTGCTGCTCAATTTTGCGGACGGCGTCGTAATTGCTGAACGTGTTCAAGCGGCAGAATATCTCGCCCACCACGCCGATTAAGGGTTTGTCCCGCGTATACCGGGCCGGGACGTTGCGAAACAGTTCGCGGGCGGCGGTCATCGCGGTAACCAGCTCCTTCATGCGCGCCCGGTTGGAAAGTTCGGGCGTTGCCAACACATCTTCGATCATCTTGACCGATTTCTGGAAGGCCTTGTCCGCTTCGCCTGGCTGCGTCTCGTATGGGCGGGTCTTCAGGAGCATCTTGCGGAGAATGTCGCCGCAGATCATCCCCCGCCACAGAGAGCGGATCATGTCCAGGGGGTTGGCGGTATTTTGGCCCAGCCCGTCGTAGCCGTCCTTGCTGGTGGGGGAAATCACCGGCACAGACTCGTGGCCCATCTCCCGCAGCAACTGCTTGAGGTACGGGGCATACTGGCCGAACCGGCAGGGGCCTTCGGCGGTCGGCATAAAGAAGGCGGTCTTGTCCGGGCCGTTCTTCTCCAGTATCTGAAGGAAATCGCCGAGGGTGATCTTCTGGGGATAACATTCCTCCCCGGAAGTATGCAGCCCGCCCAACTCCAACGTCCGATTATTCGACGGAGGGGTCGCCTGCGAGTCTATGCCGATAGACCGAAACACCGCCGCGAAAAAGGTAGCACCGACGTAACTCATCCGGGGCACCCACAGGGTGCGTCCGTCCAATAGATTCTTTGTTCCACTTTCAGCTATCATTTGCCACTCCAACAGGGGATTACATAAATACCAAACCAACTATGATAACGAAAAAACCCGCGAAATGAAACATTTTGCCCGACCAAACGGGGATTATTCGCGGCGAGACCTCGAAGGTTATCGGAATAGGCTCTTAAGGGAACCTCTAACTCGACCATACGGGAATAGGGTTTAGGGGACCTCTAAAAATTCATTTCTGCTGCGAACGGCTGCAATTGCCGCCGGCTTCGTTGTCGGG
>JAIORC010000258.1 GCA_021108335.1 Phycisphaerae bacterium | reverse complement strand
AAGGCGACAAAGACATCGCAAAGTACGCTGACGACGTGGTTTACGTGCCGGACGCGCCAGCGGCGCTCCAGCCGTTGCTGACCGTCATACCTCTGCAGCTATTAGCCTATCACGCCGCCGTAGCCAGAGGCTGCAACGTAGACAAGCCCAGAAACCTCGCCAAAAGCGTAACGGTGGAGTAGGGCGGGAGTTACGGTGGAGCGGCGAGTAGGTTATGCAACTTGTTGCATAACGAAAATTACAGAGTATTGAGAAAGGCGGTTGACATGGAAAACTGTCGGAAAAAGACACCAACAAAAGTCAAGGCAAACAATAACCGGCATTGTGCCCCCGGATTAATAAAAGTTTGCGTAAAGATGTTATTCAGCTTGGTTTGTTGCGGCGCTGCGATTTTCTTTTTAACATGTATGTTTCTCATATATTCCAATTTTGCCCCAGGCTCTACATATTCTACATACTCCACTTTTTACCCAGATTCAGACTTTTCTCTTTTCCATGATCGTTATCATAGCGTAACGTCTCTCGCGCCTCTTGGAATAGGCACAACCCCTCTTCTAATTATTGGCGGGCTTGGTATTTGGCGACGATTCCGGAATTATTCCATCTGGGTTGCATTGTTGTTGAGTGTTTTAGTTTTAATATTTTGTTTTGTCCGGATGAATTTGTGGGAAACATGTCTTTATTCTCTCCTGTTGTTGTTACCGGTGTTTCTCTGGTGGGTGCTTGGTCGTTATATTTTCAAGAGGCTTGGAGGTAAGGGACGAATTATAGTGGTTTCATTGTTTTGGCTTGCATTGATCCCCCTGTTTTCGACTGCAGGTTACTGGCTATATGATCAAAGCCTTCGCACCTTTACCGGGCATAGTGATTCTGTAACCTCTGTGTCCATAAGTTCCGATGGTCGTTATGCGTTATCTGGGAGTGGTTGTCTTAAGCTTTGGGAACTTTCCACAGGCAAATGCCTTCGCACCTTCGCCTGGCATACTGGTCGTGTAAATTTCGCATCCATAAGTCCTGATGGCTGTTATGCGTTATCCGGGCATAGTGGTGGTACCCTTAAGTTTTGGGAGCTTTCCACGGGCAATTGCCTTCGCACCTTCACCGAACATGGGGGGTGGGTATATTCCATATCCATAAGTCCTGATGGCCATTATGCGTTATCCGGGGGGCATGATGGTACCCTTAAGTTTTGGGAACTTTCTACGAGCAATTGTCTCCGCACCTTCACTGGGCATAGTGATTCTGTAAATTCCGTATCCATAAGTCCCGATGGCCGTTATGCGTTATCCGGGAGTGGTGATAGAACCCTTAAGCTTTGGGAGCTTTCCACGGGTAATTGCCTTCGCACCTTTATCGGGCATAGTTGGTGTGTATCTTCCGTATCCATAAGTCCTGATGGCCATTATGCGTTATCCGGGAGTTGGGATGAAACCCTTAAGCTTTGGGAACTTTCCACAGGCAATTGCCTTCGCACCTTCACCGGGCATAGTTGGGGTGTATATTCCGTATCCATAAGTCCCGATGGCCATTATGCGTTATCCGGGAGTCATGATGGTACCCTTAAGCTTTGGGAACTTTCTACGGGCAATTGTCTCCGTACCTTCACTGGGCATAGTGATTCTGTAAATTCCGTATTCATAAGTCCCGATGGCCGTTATGCGTTATCCGGGAGTGATGATAATACCCTTAAGCTTTGGGATATTGATTTGGATTAATAACAAAAGGCAAGATAATCTGGGGACACAGCGCGTAGGTTATGCAACAAGTTGTATAACCCACTGACTGGTAGGAATACAAAAAATGCGTGCGACGTTGGCTGTAATAACGCCGATAGTTCTGTCGGATGCCCCTCAGGGGGTTCGTTACGAATTCCACCCCCCAAGGGGCCACTCGTCTACTTTTCGTGTCCCGAATGCTCTGATTTTATGTCGTCAGCCGTTTGACGCATGTGTCGAAGTGCTACCATATCGTTGCGTCCCCCACAGAGACTCAGTACAGACCTCAGATGATCCTCAAAGGACTGAGTCCTATCGATACGAGTATGGCACTTACGAACAAGTTCGGGAATGGAAGCAACGAGCTCCGCATCCTCGCGACTGTCGTAGACAGCAAACAGGGAACCATTGGGCGTATACACTTCCCAACGGCCATCATTACTGGGACGAATTGTGAATTCTTCGGGTTCAGGCATTGCACGATCTCCTTAGTTCAGTTCGGCACTCAGATCCGAACACTATGAACCTACACCCAATTGTCGTTAGGAATCCATCATTTCTCGAAAATAGTTTTTTTTGTAGACTGAAAATCTGAGGACACCATACTGATTAATTGAGATTGTCTGAATGAAATTCAAAAAAGCTTGCCCTGATACCGCAATATGATACTATGCTTATTGTGAGCAAACACGACAAGATATTGAAGGCGATTTTCGCCAGTCCGATTCGTTCCAGCATTGCGTGGAGCGACATCGAATCGTTGTTGGAGCATTTGGGGGCGGATATTTCCGAAGGCAGTGGGTCGCGGGTGCGGATTGTGCTAAACGGTGTGCGAGCGGTTTTTCATCGGCCTCACCCGGAGAAAGAAACCGACAAGGGAGCCATCCGCTCCATGCGGCGGTTCCTGATAAATGCAGGAGTAAAGCTATGATGGAATACAAGGAATACATTGGAAAAGTCGAGTTCGACGACGAGGCGAACATTTTCCACGGAGAAGTTGTTGGCATACGCGACGTGGTAACTTTTCAGGGCGAGAACGTCCAGGAACTCCGCAGGGCGTTTGAGGAGTCAGTAGACGATTATCTCGCCCTCTGTGCCGATCGCGGCGAAAAGCCGGACAAGCCTTGCAGCGGGAAGTTTCTGGTTCGGCTGTCGCCCGAGCTGCACCGGCACGCCGCCATGCTCGCCAAGGTTCGTGGCGAAAGCCTCAACGCCCTTGTCGCCGAGGCTATCGAAAGAGAAATTCAACTCACCATGCCGGACTTACGATCAGCATGATGGCGTTTTGATGCGGTATTGAACCTTACACGGAAATCGGGAAATCGGGGATGCCATACTGATTAATTGATGCATATCGGTTTTGTTGGTATGAGACGGTGGAATATAGTTGGAAAAATTAGTATGGTGTTCCTTGATTTTTATGCGTAGGTTATGTAACTTGTTTGCATAACGGGGATTACGGAAAGTTGTGCCGGAAAATTGTTATGCAAACAAGTTGCATAACCTACTGACTCGGTTTATCGTAGACCGTGATGACATAAAGTGTGGCGTGGTTGCCGTTCCGCTTCCGCCACAGCATCTGGCTATTAGGAAAATACTCATGAAAGATAGCGAATTTGCATTCCACTCGATAGGAGTTATCCATTCTCCGCATAAAGAAGTGTCCCAAATCCCGATACAACCGGTTTTTTGTAGCGACATTGAAGGCACAGTTCTATTGAATAATAAATATGTTGATGGATTGAAAGATTTGCAAGGATTCTCTCATATCCATTTGTTCTATTACTTCGATCATTCACAGAAAACGTGCTTACGTTTAAAGCCATATCTATCAGATCAAGAACGTGGTATTTTTGCTACACGCGCTCCACACCGTCCCAATAAATTGGGGATGAGTCTTGTGCGATTGGATAGAATTGAAGGCAATATTCTTTATGTCAGAGATCTTGATATATTGGATGGCACACCCTTGCTTGACATCAAACCATACATACAAAGGTTCGATTCAAGGGAAAATGTCAAATCAGGATGGCAAGACACTATCCTGGATGATGTTGCATCCGTGCGAGGTTTGAGAGATTTTAAGATACAGAAAGGGAAAAGCTGACAAATCACTCCACCAGGTTGTCAGCCACGTTCAACACTCTGGTGGCTGCACGAAAATCGGAAAATCGGGGGACACCATACTAATTAATTGATGTATATCGGTTTTGTTGGTATGAGACGGTGGAATATAGTTGGAAAAATTAGTATGGTGTCCCCTGATTTCATTTTCAAAATGTAAATGGGACACGGATCAAAATAGAAAGAAACATTGGTGGCGCCAATCATAAATCTGATAAATAAAAAAGTAAAAGTAGTGGCATTCTTTTTTGTGTATACGCTACTTGTATTTGGGTCTCATGGGTGCCAGCCTTCAGAGCTTAACGAGCAGTCTGGTTTTCAAGGAATAGACCACTCATCTCCGAAGCAGCTTGTGATATCGTTTCACTGTGCTTTGGTGAACGATGATGATACCGCTTTGGTACAAGCAGTGTCGCCAAGACTGCGACACACATGGAGGCAGCTTATTTGTGACATTAGAGATTTGAGACAATGCATCAAGGCAAACAACTTGGATTTGGATTGTTACAGCAATATTAGCTTGGATTATCTAAAGGTACTATATGATTTATTAAAAGATCCTGATAAACTTGACTTTGACTTCATTACAAACGACTTTGCTATCGCTGAAAACGCAAGTGGTACACAGGTTGCTTTTAGACGACTGGAGGAGAAGTGGTATTTTTGTTTTCATGGATCAGAGGAAACAAGCAAGTGGTATTTTGAGTTCATTTCTAAAACCATTGCACATGTACTAAGCTCGGAAATCAGAAAATCGGGGGACACCAACAAAAATCAAAATAAACAATAACCAGTATTGTGTCCCCGGATTATAGGCCTGCCCCAGGGGGCGTCCGTCCGACCGCGCAAAACAACGCCCCGCAGTTATCCACGGGGCGATGTTTCGTTGGTTTGCATTTTGGATTATCGCTGGCGTCGACGACGAAGCATCGCCATCCCGCCGATGGCCAGAAGCCCCAGCGTTGCCGGCTCGGGAACAGTGTACGTATAGGTAATCGTGCCGCCAGGTGCACCATAGGAATACTGGACGTCTTCATCAGTTGTCACCGGATCCGATCCTGAGCCCCACGTCTCAGCCCATGAGAAGCTCTCAAAGGAAAAAATGACATTCAGAGTTCCGGTACCCACGAAATCACTCAGGCCGGTTGTCAGATCCTGCGTGTCGTTTCCACCATTACACGAATCCCACGACGACATCCCCAAATCATCGAAGTGTATTTGATCGCCCGCACCCAGATACCGCGTGCCATGCACTACGGAAGCAGTATTTGGGGCGGAACTCCCGAACTTGCCAAGAATATCGACCTTCACGTCTTCCTGGACAGATATCTCGAAATCGTCCGACGCTGGGACTGGGACGCTGTTGTCAACCGTCACGGAGGCTGAAGAAGGGTCAACGTTAATTGTCAAAGTTACTTTGTCCAGAGTCCCCAGCGACGAGTCAAACATCGAAACGGTATTGTTGTCCAAATCATAGTCATACGAAACTGTTGCTGCCGACGAAACTGAGACCAGAGACACGCACACCACCACCGCGCAAACAGCGCGACCCAACCAATTGATTCGAAGCATGATGATACCCTCCATCGCAAGCACAAGCGCAAGTCCCACGACACCCCGTATGCCGCGCGAACCACACGCTTTCGTGTTCTATCCCTCCTGCCCGGTGGCCTCGTCGGCTCTGAACAAAATCGCCACCCGGTCGAAGGAAGATACCAGTATAACCCCACCAGCGGAATTCGCCAAATACATTTTCCTCAAACGTCCCAATTTTTTTCAAGAAGGGCAAAATCGGGGGACACCATCAATTCTGTTCGGCACTCAGATTGCACTGTAGTTGAAAGGGGAATGAGAGAGAAGGAATTTTTGAAAAGCAGGAATCGGGGGACACCATACTAATTAATTGATGTATATCGGTTTTGTTGGTATGAGACGGTGGAATATAGTTGGAAAAATTAGTATGGTGTCCCCCGATTTCCGCTGGAAGCCGCCATCGCCAGATGCAAGAAAAAGAATCTCAAACCCACCGAGGTGGCTGCAGCCGAGAAATTGCTGAGGCAGCTTGGGGAAAAACTTGACTTGCTCCGCATCTTACCCAAAATGGCTTAAGTGTTCGAGCCGGAAGATTACGATAAAATGCGACGCAAAATCGCAAAAGCAATCAACAGCCTGCAGGTGAAATAGTATACATCTTAATAGGAATAGAAATTTAATATGAAAAATTACAATATTCTGTTAGTTCACTCGGACCAGCACCGTTACGATTGCGTAGGCGTCAACGGCCATCCGTTGGTGCAAACGCCGAACATGGATCGCCTTGCAGCTGAGGGCGTCAACTTTAACCATGCCTTCTGCCCGCTGCCCATGTGTGTGCCCGAGCGCAATTCGCTCCTGACGGGCACCTGGCCATTGGTCAACGGCTGCATTTTCAATTACGATGCGGAAGTCTTCCATCCTGTCCGCAAGGATCTGCCCACGTTCTCCGGCCTGCTGGACCAGGCGGGTTATTATCTCGGTTACGTAGGTAAATGGCACGTACATCCGCGGCTTGGCCCGCTGGATTTCCACTTCCACGATTACATCAGCGAGAGCGAGTACTTCCCGTGGCGTAAAGAACAGAACCTGCCGGACCAACCGCAGGATAACCACTGGTTCGGCCAAACCGATCCACACATCAAGCCGGAACAATCCTGCCTGGCCTGGGAAGCCGACAATGTCATCAATCTGCTGGAGAAACATACCTCCGCGGATCAGCCTTTCTTCATCCGGTGGGATCCTGTCGAACCACATCTGCCCAACCGCGTCCCGGAACCGTACGCTTCAATGTATCCACCGGAAAATATCTCTCCCTGGCCCGGTTTCGATGAAAAATTTACCAATAAGCCATACATCCAGCAGCAGCAACTCCGCACCTGGAAGATAGACGACTGGACCTGGGATGACTGGGCTCCCATTGTCGGACGATATCTCGGAGAGATAAGCCTGCTGGATGCGCAGTTGGGACGCGTTTTGGATGCGTTGGAGCGGCTGGGGGCAGCCGACAATACACTGGTGATTTATACTTCCGACCACGGCGACATGTGCGGTTCGCACAGAATGATCGATAAGCATTTCATCATGTACGACGACGTTGTCCGTGTGCCGCTGATCATGCGATGGCCCGGCAGGTTGCCCGCCGGCGAAACGTGCGACGAATTTGTCTGCCATTCGATTGACATGGCCCGTACTTTCTGCGAGGCCGCAGGCGTGGAGACGCCCGAAACATTCGCCGGGCAAAGCCTTTCCGCACTTGCTTACGGAAAAGCGGAATCGACGCGACAGGACATCTTTGCAACATATCACGGCAACCAGTTTGGCCTGTATTCGCAGCGTATGGTCCGTGACAGGCGTTGGAAATACATCTGGAATGCCTCGGCTGAGGATGAACTCTACGATCTGGAAAATGATCCCGGCGAGCTTCACAACCTGGCCCAAAACAGTGATTGTGCCGGGCAGCTTCGTCGGCTGAGGCTGCGACTTGTCGAGTGGATGGAAGATACTGATGACACTCTCCTGAATGTCTGGACAAGACCACAAATAGAGGAAGGGCGTAAGATTTGAAAATCGAGGGACAAAAATCGGGGAACACCATACTAATTAATTGATGTATATCGGTTTTGTTGGTATGAGACGGTGGAATATAGTTGGAAAAATTAGTATGGTGTCCCCCGATTTCGAATAAGGACAGGGGCCCCACATATATCACTCCAACCGTTAACTGGGAATAATCCGAATGACGATACATAAACATTTGCTTTGGATATTTTGCATTTTCGTCAGTGTGATTGTATCTGCTGTGAGCATCGGCTGCACCCGACAGAAGGTCGAGGTGAGTGGTGTGCATCGCCACCAACAACTTCGAGCATTTGTGGCAGAAGATGCATTCATGCCTCCGCCTGGAAACATCTATCCAGAACCTAAGGCGACTCCAGCCGAGGTACTCGCGTATGCCACCCAAAGATATGACTCCGATTGCGATGTACGCCGTCTGGTTGTTCTATATTTCCTGCGATACGACTCGGCACTCTTGGATCGGGGATTGATAACGGCATCCACCGACCCGCAGACCCTGATCGGTTTGCTCTGGCAGAAAGAAGCGAACGGTTGGGCTGAGACGCCATCCACGGAAATGATGCGTAAACACATCGTGTCTGCGACAGAAAAATTCTGTCTGAAAGCTCCAGACAAGGAACTCCTTGAGAGGAACCAGACCAAGTTCACCACGATTATGGAACGCTGGAAGAAACCATAGGCCTTGTCCTTACCAAAAACCTGCGATGGGAAACCGGATTGATGGTGGCGAAAATTTGGAGATAAATCGGGGAAAATCTGGGGACACCATACTAATTAATTGATGTATATCGGTTTTGTTGGTATGAGACGGTGGAATATAGTTGGAAAAATTAGTATTGTGTTCCCAGGTTTGTCCCTGATTTCGAGCTTTCAGATAGGGAATTAGCATGAGTCCATGGACATTTAAGATGACTCTTGTTGCGGTCTTTGTAGCTCTGTTTTGCTTGCTGGCGACTACCGGCTGCACAAGAGACCGCGGCAAGGATAGGCCTGCGTGTGATCGGGCCTTGCCGGAGGCAGATGCCAGCGATAAGCCGCATGCTATGGCAGACGCGGAGGCTGGAAGCGTGGTGTCTCGCGAGAAAATACGCACATACATGACGAGAATGATGCAACAGTATGATCTTGCCGAGCGAGGTATCAGGATGGAATTGCGTGATACAGAAGATGGACTCAAGATATTTATGCTTGGGGAGGTCGAGAATAGTGAGTCGCTGAGAGTTTGGCAGAGTTTTTTTGGAAGCCCCTACGCGAATCCGGATCTGCCCGTTCCATTGGTGTGGAAAGTGGATACTAGGCGAAAGTAGGTGGTTAGCGAGTAGGTTATGCAACTTGTTTGCATAACGGGAATTACTAGTATGGTGTCCCCCGATTTCCAAGAGCCGCCCGTTAATCCTTTTCAATTGCCCGGTCAATCAACTACTTCCGCCGGTGGTGATCACTATCGAACCGTCTGCGTCGCAGCACCACCAGGCTGCCGAGGGTCAGCATCACCAGCGTCGCCGGTTCGGGGATAAATATGTACGCCGAACCGCCACCGCTGTTATCACCGGTGGCCCCGACGATGGCGCACTTATTGTCTATCGCAACGGAATAGCCAAAAGTGTCATAAGCCGCCGCATCGGAAGCGATGAGTTTGGCGGTCTCCGTCATATTCGCCCAGCCGCCAGAAACTGGTTTCTCGAAAGCGTACGCCGAACCGGACCAGCTGCCGGAAGCGTCACTGCCGTGGGCACCAACGACGGCAGAATCGCCGCTGATCGAGACGGACAAGCCAAACCAATCACCAGCCGTCGCGTCGGAGGCGGTGAGTTTGGCGGCCTCCGTTGTGTCCGCCCAGCCGGAAACTGGTTTCTCAAAAATGTACGCCGAACCGGTCGAGCTGCCGCCGTCGTCGTTGCCGTAGGCTCCGACGATGACATGGTCGCCATCGATCGAGACGGATGTACCAAATAAGTCGCCATCTGCCGCGTCGGAGGCAGTGAGTTTGGCGGTCTGCGTCATGTCCACCCAGCCGCCGGAAACCGGTTTCTCGAAGATGTACGCCGATCCGATTTTAGCGGTGCCGGCGTCGTGGTTGGCTCCGACGACAATATTGTCGCCGCTGATCGAGACGGATTCGCCAAATAAGTTACCAATTGCCGCGTCGGAGGCGGTGAGTTTGCCCTGCTGAGTCCAGGTTATCCCATCCCGTTTGAATACGTACGCCGAACCGAAACGGTCGCCGCCGTTGTCAGCATAGTTGGCTCCGACAACGGCATAATCGCCATTGATCGAGACGGAGTGCCCAAACCAGTCGTCAGTCGCCGCATCGGAGGCGGTGAGTTTGGCCTGCTGAGTCCAGGTTATCCCATCCCGTTTGAAGATGTATGCTGAACCGGTCCAACTGTTATCGCCCCTGGCTCCGACGATGGCATAGTCGCCGCCTATCGAGACGGAGTAGCCAAACTGGATGCCAGCCGCGGCGGAGACGGTGAGTTTGGCCTGCTGCGACCAAGCTGTCCCATTCCGTTCGTAGATGTATGCCGAACCGGAATCACTGCCGTTGAGTTCGTAGGCTCCGACGACTGCATAACCTCCGCTTATCGAAACGGAAGAGCCAAAGTGATCACCAGCCGTCGCACCGGTGGCGGTAACTTTGTCCTGCTGGGTCCAATCAGCCGATGCGGTCTGCACCGCCGACAAGGCCATCACTGTCGCCATTACCACAAAAAATGTAATTCCCGTCGCCCTCATAATGTCGTTCCTTCCCAGAGTAAAAATTAAGGCTCGTATTTAACGTTTGAAAAATAATCAGACGCGAAATCTTGCGCGTTTCCCGCTGGTGGCGGCAATATCGAACCACTGCCTACAAAAGGCAAACAGATGTGACGGAGCGATGTTCGCTCCCGTCCTCACTTTAAAATCGGCAGGCACACGCCGATGTTTCCAGCTCCACCGCTCCCAAAACGGGGTGGAGCAGATTGGCATGATACGCCGGAATCGGAATATGTCAAACACTTTCCGCTTTGGGGCTAACATTTTTCAGACCGATTTCAAGAGGCCCGTGTTGCTCTCGTTTATCACTATTCCAGCCGCTTCCGGTAGAGGCTGGCTGCCCATGGGAGAACGGTTTTGTGGAATCGTTAAATTCGATTATTCGCGACGAATTGTTAAACACGGGGTAATATGGGGACACCATACTAATTAATTGATGTATATCAGTTTTGTTGGCATGGGACGGTGGAATGTAGTTGGAAAAATTAGTATGGTGTCCCCCGATTACAAAGGAGCATATAATGGCGAAGATCATAGCGATGATATTGATAGCCGTAGGAATGCTTATGACTGGCTGCCATAAGGAAGTTGCAACAACCCAGGCACAGGGAACTGAAAAAGTGGACCAGACGGGAGCGACTTCAAAACCAGCGGCTCTTTCCTCTGAGAATGAAGCAGTACTACGCAGATGGCTTGGTGCTGAGAAAGATACTGATGGCACAGAGAAGGTGGCACGTATATGCTTGAGGGCAAAACTTACCCGTTCGCAGATAATAGAACTGATTGGGAAACCCCGTGGATTTGTCGATGTCGATAGCGAATTTCTGAGTTACGGTTTTATACCAAGCCAAACGCTGGACTTTTATTTTGACAAGGACGGAATTATCACCAAGGCAGAGTTAATGGGCCGACGCATTAACTTGTCGGACAAGTAAAAGTTTAGCGCGTAGGTTATGCGGCTTGCGGCATAACGGGAATTACGGAAAGTCGTGCCGGAAAATTGTTATGCAAACAAGTTGCATAACCTACTGACTGCGGCAAAGCCGAACCTGCCATTCTGTCGATTCTAGGCAATAACAGGGCTTTCCCGGCAGGAAGAGCATAGCAACAAAGGTAGTCTATTTTGTCCGATGAATATCGAAAGTCTTGCGGCAACAACACATTACGGATTCTCAACATGTTGTGGCACGGGATTTGCTGCCTACTATATGGTGCAAGGGATCGAGAGTGCCGAGCCACGTAGTTCTGACTCGCAACACTCCTTCCCCTGCGGTGTGATATTAGGGCTAAGCGCCACATTCTAAAATCAATAGAAAGGAAACACCCATGGCGAAGAAGACTGTCGACTTCAATAAGAGCGGTGCGGCCAAGTTGCCGAGCGACAAACCAGTCGTGTACAAGATACAGACCGCAGGTGGAAAGACCAATTACGTTGGCGTGGCACAAAGAGGCCGCGCACAGGAACGCATTCAGGAGCATCTTAACGCTGGCAAGATACCTGGTGCCAAAGTCCAGATTGAGCAAGCCTCCTCTATCGCCGAAGCCCGGCAGAAGGAGCAGAACATCATTTCCAGAAGCCAGCCAAAATACAACGAGCAAGGGAAATGACGCTCTGGCCGAGCGTTGCACGCTATCATCGGTAAAAATACCAGGTAATCTGGGACACAATACTGGTTTTGTGTTTGTTGGGTGGCATGGCGACACCCGCCGGTTCCTGGCTTGCCCTTAGGGGGGCTGTTTTAACCCGTTTTTGGGTAGGCCGGGTCTTGGCCCGGCGATAAGAAGGCGACAACCTTCTTACGTGAACCCCCCTCCGATAACACGATAATTTTATGCTCCCCATGGGAAAATGTGTTTTTCGCCGCGGTTGACGCCTCTCCCGGCACGGCACAGGTTGCAAACCTGTGCCACCAAAAACGTGATTTTCATCACAGTCAACCCGAAAGGGACGAACTTGTTGCATGTGCCATGCAATCGCCGGGTCAAGACCCGGCCTACAAAAAACGGTGGCTTCGCGGCCGGCTGGTGGTAATGGAATTCGTAACAAGCATGCTTCTGCGAGCAGAAGCATGGCACCCGGCGGTGAAACTATGAACGTCGGTCGGCCGTCGGGCGAAAAAAAAGTGAAAAAAATTGAAATTTTTTAAGATGTTTGTTTGACAGACTTTAGTTGGTTCGTATACTTGTCCCTTCTGTTTGTCGTCTGCGGGGTGTCCGTGTCTATACAGGCATGGCCGCTGGGCCGAACGGGCAGCATATGGCAGTGGAATGATGGTGGCACAGGTTTGCAACCTGTGCCCGGCCGCTGAGCGGAACGGGCGGCATATGGCAGTGGAGTGTACATAGGGCGTCTCTTCGAGCAAGGGGCGGCTTACGGTTGCTGCTGTAGCTCAGTGGTAGAGCGCGTCCTTGGTAAGGACGAGGTCATGGGTTCGACACCCATCAGCAGCTTTAGTTTTCGCGGCGGTTTTCGCAGCGGGAAAAGTGGAAAAATAATAGTAACAAGGCGGCATGCCGTGGAACGGTATTGCCTGGCGATATAACATCGAAAAGCCTATTTAAGTAGTTCAGTATAGGAAACTTGTAAAGGAGCAATAAGAATGGCGAAGGAAACTTTTCAACGTACCAAGCCGCACGTGAACGTTGGAACCATCGGTCACGTGGATCACGGCAAAACGACTCTGACCTCGGCAATGACCACGGTGCTGGAAGCCAAAGGTTTGGCCAAGGCCAAATCGTATGACGACATCGCCAAGGCATCGGAATCCCAAGGCCGTCGCGACCCGACGAAAATTCTGACGATTGCCACCGCGCATGTCGAATACGAATCGGAAAACCGGCATTATGCCCATGTGGACTGCCCCGGCCATGCTGATTATGTCAAGAACATGATCACCGGTGCCGCCCAGATGGACGGTGCGATTCTGGTGGTATCGGCTGCTGACGGCCCCATGCCCCAGACCCGCGAACACGTACTTCTGGCCCGCCAGGTGAATGTGCCGAAACTGGTGGTCTTCCTGAATAAGGCCGACCTCGTCGAAGACGAAGAGCTTCTCGAGCTGGTCGAAATGGAAGTTCGCGAACTGCTGAGCAAGTACGACTTTGACGGCGACAATGCTCCCGTTATCAAGGGTTCGGCAACCGAGGCTATCAAGGATCCCAACGGTCCCGGCGGCGAGCCGATCATGGAACTGATTAAAGCATTGGATGAGTATATCCCCATCCCGGAACGTGAAGTCGATAAGGACTTCCTTCTGCCTATCGAAGACGTTTTCTCGATCAAGGGTCGTGGTACTGTCGGTACCGGCCGAATCGAGCGTGGCATTGTTCACGTTGGTGACAAGGTCGAGATCGTCGGCTTGGGCGAAACCCGCACGACCACGATTACGGGCGTGGAAATGTTCAACAAGTTGATGGACGAAGGCCAGGCCGGCGACAACGTTGGCTGCCTGCTGCGTGGCGTCGAAAAGGACGATCTGGAGCGTGGCCAGGTGTTGGCCAAGCCCGGCAGCATTACTCCGCACAAGAAGTTCGAAGGCGAAGTTTACGTGTTGACGAAGGAAGAAGGCGGCCGTCATACGCCGTTCTTCACCGGCTATCGTCCCCAGTTCTACTTCCGAACCACTGATGTAACCGGTACGGTCAAGTTGATGGGCGGCGCGGAAATGTGTATGCCCGGCGATAACATCCAGATGGAAATCGAGCTGTTGAATACGGCTATCGCCATGGACGAAGGCCTGCGTTTCGCCATTCGCGAAGGCGGCCGAACCGTCGCTTCCGGCGTTGTAACGAAGGTTCTGGAGTAGTCTAATGGCTAAGTCGAAGGCACGCGAATACGTTTGGATGCAGTGTACCGAGTGCAATGATTTGAATTATCGCACGAACGTTCGCGTGCAGGGCGGAGTTCCGAAGCTGGAACTCAACAAGTTCTGTTCTCGCGAGCGGAAGGTAACGAAGCATAAGCTGAAACGGAAATAATCAGTTGGCTGGGGGTCGGTACTTGTACCGGCCCCCGGCGGCTGAACAATACGGCAGTAGCTCAATTGGCAGAGCAGCGGTCTCCAAAACCGCAGGTTGGGGGTTCAACTCCTCCCTGCCGTGGTAG
>JAIORC010000018.1 GCA_021108335.1 Phycisphaerae bacterium | reverse complement strand
CGCCATTGTGTATCTATCTTTCATGGCCATCGGCTTCGCCGCTGACCATGCCACCCGACGCTTTTTTTTAGACATTAGTCATTAGACATTTGGCATTCAGGCGTCAGCCATAGGAAATACCTTTCGATTTTTCCCGCCATCACGTCTAAAATCTCTCTGGTATGACTTTTCTTTCGCCATTGTGGTTGTTGGGGTTGATACCGGTGCTCGGCGTGGCGGTGTTGTCGCTGCTGCGGCCGGGGCGGCGGATGATGATTGTCCCCACGTTGCGGCTGTGGCAGGAGGCTGTCGAGCAACTAGCCGGGGCGCAAACCCGCAAGACCCGGCGGATCGACGCAGCCTGGCTGATGCTGCTAGCCGGGGCGGTCGCAGCGGTACTCGCCCTTGGGCAACCGACATTCTACCGCGACAAGCCCGCCAGGCGGCTGGCTGTGGAAATCTGCCCGTCAGCGGAAATCGCCACGCAAAAAGGGATGACCGCCCTGCGAAGCACAACCGCGGCGCTGCTGGATAGGCTAAGCCCGCACGACCGCATACGGCTGGTACTGCCAACGGTAGCGGGCGGCCATAGCGACTGGCTAAGCCCCGCCGAGGCCAAAGCGCAACTCGGCGACATTCAACCGTTGCCCGCACCGGCTGACAAACTCACCTTCCCGCCGCCGACTGATGACGTTCGGCATACATACCGCATTACCACGGCTACAGCGGATCACCACGCCGGGCCAAGGCTAACCGTCATCGAATTGCCGACCGATCTGCCGCCGATTACCTTCGACGCTATCGCCGCTGAACCCGATGGCAAAAATAGAGCCGAAATATTCCTCGCGATAAAAAACCACACAAACGCCGACTGGCTAGGGGCTGTAACAATGCGTACCTACCCCCTGAGTGTGTACCGCCACCTGCCAATTCGCGTTTCCCCAAACGGCACCGTCGCCCTTACGCAGGCTCACCTGCCCGCCTCCGCCGCTTTTCGTGTTTCAGTATCGGGCAGCGATTCGCCATTCATCAAGGTTTACCTGGTGCGCCGGAATCGCCGGCGGGTGCGGGTTGCGATTCTCGGACGCAGCGAGCCGATGCTGCTGCGGTACATCGCCGCAGACCCGCTGCTGGAACTCTGGGCCGACGCCAAAGACGCCCACGTCGTTATCGCAAACGGCGTTGCCCCGCCAGCCGGCAAGCCTGCGCTGGTAATCAATCCGCCGGTGGCACCGGTCGGCTGGCGGAAAGGCCTACTCCAACAGAACGTCGTGCTGAACAATGCCGACATCGCCGGGGATGATCCGATCCTCCGAGGCGTGAACTTCGACGGCATAGCGGTTCGCTGGCTGGCTGGCTGGATCGCGGGTAACAACCCCGTCGGCCTGCCGCTGGTGAGGCTGGATGACGAAGCCGTCCTGCTGCGAACCAATCCTGCAGCTGCCGCCGACGTACCAACCGCCCGCCGCGTAACGCTGGCCTTCGATCTGGCTGCGGAAAACACCAACCTCGCCGTCAGCGAGCAACTGGTTATCCTGCTGGCGAACATCTTCCGCTGGCTTAGCCCAGGCGGCAAGGCGGAGATAACGTACTCGTATCAAACGCCGCTGGAAGCCTGCGGCGAGCTTGCCAATTGGAAGCCATTGCACGGCGACAGCGGAATATCAAAGTCGACTCGCCTCGCCGGGCCTATGCCCTGGCCGGGATTGTATAAAGACGCCGCCGGCAAATTCCACGCGGTCAGCCTCGTCGGCCTGCGGTCGGGTAGGCCCGCCATCCCGCCGGCCCAGGCAGTCGCCGACGCACCGCTTCCCGAACCGACCTGCCTCGAAGCGCCCATAACATTCTGGCCATGGCTGACCGTCGCAGCCGTGGCGTTCTGGCTGGGCGGCTGGGCGCTACGCCGGCGACACTGAACCAGGCCCTGTCTAAAAAATATTTAGTTGGGTGGCACAGGTTTGTAACCTGTGCCGTGGTGGCCTGGGAAGGCCACCACGCGTAGGGTGGGCGGTTCTGCCGAAGGCAGGTTCACCCACGCGGGGAACCAGACAGAAACAATGGAATTGAGAATCGCGCGAAAAACACGTGGGTGCAAGCACCCACCCTACAAAAACTGGTCGCTACGCCGACGGTAGTGAATCTACACAGTGGAAAAACTTTCCTTTATGTCATCCGGCTTGTTCGCCGCCGGGAACGGGGGTAAAATTAACGTATGAGCAAACCGCACAAAGCAATGCTGTGGAGTAAAGCCGACGGCCTGACTGTCCGGTGCAATCTTTGCGGGCACCGCTGCGTTATCGCGGCGGACAAATTCGGCCGTTGCGGCATACGGCAGAATATCGCCGGGCAACTGGTTACCCACTCGTACGACAAAATTATCACCATCCACCCGGACCCCATCGAAAAAAAACCGCTCTTCCACTTTCTGCCCGGCACGCGGAGCCTGTCCATCGCCACGCCCGGCTGTAATTTCCGGTGCAGCTTCTGCCAGAACTGGCAGATATCGCAGATCACCACGAACGACGACCTGCTTGCCCGATGCGTCAGCGTCCCGCCGGAGCAACTCGTGGAACTGGCGGCGAAGGAACGGTGCGATTCGATCAGCTACACTTACACCGAGCCGACGATTTTTTTCGAGCTGGCATACGACACCGCCCGGCTGGCCCATCAGGCCGGGCTGAAAAACTGCTTCGTCTCCAACGGATTCATGACACCCGATGCGGTCGAAAAAATCGCGCCGTATCTCGACGCGATCAACGTAGACCTCAAGGCATTCAGCGACGAGACGTATCGGGATGTCTGCGGCGGGCGGCTTGAGCCGGTGCTGGAGTGCCTTACCTGTCTGGTCGCAGCCGGCGTGTGGGTGGAAGTAACCACGCTTATCGTGCCCGGTATGAACGACTCGCAGGAGGAGCTGCGGCAGATCGCCGAATTCATCGCCGGCAGCCTGGGCAAGGCTGTCCCGTGGCACATCAGCAGATTCCACGGCGACTACGAGATGGCCGACACCGCCGCCACCCCGCTGGAAACCCTGCAAATGGCTGGGCGATTGGGCAAGGAGGCCGGGCTGAAGTTCGTATACGGCGGAAACGCGACCGGCCTGGTGGACGAACGAACCTACTGCCCCGGCTGCGGAGAAATGCTCCTCGACCGGATGGGCTTCCAGGTCTCCGCCAACAATCTCCGCGAAGGCAAATGCCCCGCATGCAACCAGCCAATCGAAGGCGTGTGGTAACAATATCGCAAAAGCGGCGGCCGCTCAGGCGAATGATTTTATGGTCTCGATAAATGCCCGGAAAACGCCGGTACGTTCGTGGAACTCAAAAGTCAGCGGGCCTTGATACCCGAGCGCCTGCAATTTCCCGAACTTCCTTCGCCGGGGGCCAGGTGCCCGTCCGTGCTGCCGTCGGTGTCGTGGAGATGGGTATCTCGCAGCCGCGAGCCGTGCCTCGACAGCAGTTCGTCCATGTTGCCCATAATCCGGGCGTGCCCGGAATCCAGCGTCATGCCCACATAGCCCGACGCAACCGCCTCGAAGATAACGTCGAAATCCTCCGTTCGCGATCCGAGTTCGTAGGGGCTGCGACACAGGGGTACATTCTCAACGCATATGCAGACCTGGAAATCCTCAGCCAGCTTGGCGCAGTCGCCAATAGCGGCGGCTACTTTTTCCATGGCGATACGTCTGTCCAAACTCGGATCGAAGCTGCCCAAGTGAACCGTCATCAGCTCCGCCTCCAGCCTCCGGGCACAGCCAAGCATGTTCCGTAGCGTTTTGCATGCATCGGCGAGGCTTAGCTGTCCCATGTCCCACTGGTTTTTGCCGGCTGCCTGGTAGGGCGCGTGGTAGGAGTTTTTGATCCCGTACTTTTTGGAAAGGCGAGCGATCTGCTCGGCCACCGCCGGGTCGAGAGTTATGCTCGCATCGTAGTCGAACCACTCGATGTCCTCCATGCCATATTCGCGGGCCTTTTCAAAGGCCTCATCGAATGAGGAGAATTCCAGGTGGCACGAGACTACTCCGATGGGGTTATTCAACGGGCACCTCCTTCTTGCGTTCACCCGGTTGCCAGATGTCCTCTTCTCGCAGACCGAGCTGGTCCAGATATGCCTCGATACGGCACAGCAAGCTGCCGTCATAGCCGGGATAGTGCGAATCAGAGGCAATGGAAAATCGAACGCCAGCCGCCTTCAGATCGGCAAGATATTCCAGGTATTGCCGCCGGAAGGATTCGGGATATCGCGGGTTTAACAAAAGCCCCTTGGCGTTGATTTCAATCGCGGTGGAATGCTCAATTGCCGCGGCGGCGAATTCGTCATGCATTGACTTTGGGATAACCGAAAAATCATCCAGCCAGGGCAGCGTGTGGTAATTGCCGTCGGCATTCTGCCATTGCCCGACCCCTCCGCCTCCCCACCACCACGGATGGGCTACGATGTCGACTTGCGAATGAGTAGCGAGAAACATGTTTTGCCGATGATAGGAGCGAATAATCGCGTCTCTCTGGAACGGCGCTCCCAGCGACCAATGCGCAGCGCCGATAATGTACTCCGGTCGCAGTTGTTCCAGTAGTTGCCGCGGCAGACGCAGGACAAGCTTCTTGTCGGCCCAATCGTCGCATGGCTCGGCAGTTTTCGAACGCGGTTCCTCCTGCTGGTGGTCGTACTCTCGCAGGACGCTGACCTCGATACCGAAGTGAAATCCCTCTTTATCGCTCATCGCGTCATATTCGGCCCGGCAGGCCAACAGGTGAGGCTCGCAGAATTTCGTGTGGAGGTGATCCGTTACGCCGAAGGAACGCAGCCCGGCGGCCCTTGCCTGCTCGACAATCAATTCCAGCGTAGCCTGTTTGTCCCCGCACCCGGTAGAATGTCGCGAATGAATATGCCAATCACATCTTGTTTTCATGATACGTGTTTTTTTGTAATTTGTTTTGTGCTTTCATGATAGCAAAATCATGCCTGTACCACTACGGCGTGGCACTCCTGCCTGCAACAATTAGCGAGGCGTGTCCTTGTACTCCAAAAAATCCCCCCGGAAAGGCACTTCGCCGATTTCGCCTTCGTGACGGTTTCGCTCCGTGCCGTCGCTGCGAATTACCATTAACGTCGGAAGTTGCTTGATTTTGTATCGCCTGGCGGTCTCGGAATCCAGCGAGGTGGACAACTCCACGATAACGGGTATGAACCTGCCGTTTTTCAGGGCTTTTCGATTCCCCTTTTTGCGTATTCGTTTCGCGTTTTCCCTGGCGATGGCTGAGGGTGTACTCTTGACGAAGAATACCACTACAGGCCGAGCTTCCGCTTTTGCCTGCTTGAGAGCATCTTGAAGATTGTCGCCCCAGCCTGAAATAGACAACCCCCGCTGCTGAACCATATAAATCGCCGCCGCCGCGACGAGGAAAACAATCAAAAAGGCGATTTTAATCCGATGGTCTTTACTTGTTTTGGGTGGAGATGATGTCTGTTGATCGTTCACGATGTCTCCTTAAACTATTTTCAGGGGTTCCTGGGCTCACTCGCCGAAGCCGGCTTCGGCGATTTCTATTGCCCGCAGCAGTGCCCCGGCCTTGTTAAGTGTTTCCTGGTATTCGGTAGCCGGATCGGAATCGGCAACGATGCCGCCGCCGGCCTGTATGTACGCCTTTCCGCCACTGATGACCATCGTCCGCAGCGCGATGCAGGTGTCCATGTTGCCGGAAAAATCCACGTACCCAACCGCCCCAGCGTAAGGGCCTCGCCGCGTCGTCTCGAATTCGTCGATAATTTCCATCGCCCGGATTTTCGGCGCCCCGCTGACAGTGCCCACCGGCAACGATGCCCGCAGCGCGTCCAGTGCGGTCATGCCCTCGATCAGCTTGCCCTTCACGTCCGAAGCAATATGCATCACATGGCTGTATCGTTCGACGGACATCAACATCTCCTCAGACAACTCGACGCTGTTCGGCTCGGCGACTCTGCCGACGTCGTTGCGGGCCAGGTCTACCAGCATGATGTGCTCTGCCCGTTCCTTGGGGTCGGCAAGCAGTTCTTCTTCCAGGGCCTTGTCCTCAGCCGGCGTCGCCCCGCGCGGACGCGTACCGGCAAGCGGGCGATTCGTTATGATCCCATCTTCCACGCGACAGAGAATCTCCGGGCTTGCCCCCACCAGCGTTACGTCCGGCGAATTGAGTATGAACATGAACGGCGAGGGATTCACCACTCGCAGCGCGCGGTAAATATCAAACGGCGTCGCCGACGTTTCCACCTCCAGCCGCTGGGATGGCACGACCTGGAAAATGTCGCCCGCCCGGATATATTCCTTGCAGGCCTCGACAACCTCCATGAAACGGTCGCGGGAAATGTTGCTCTTGTACGGCTTCTGCGGAATGCCCTCGAGAGTAATCTCGCCGACAGCCCGGCCGTCGCCCTCGCGAAGACGCTCGATAGTCCGCTCGATAGACTCGGTCGCCTGCGTGTACGCCTGGCCGGGGTCGTCCGTAACATGGGCGTTGGCAACCACCTTGATCGTCTTCCGCACATGGTCGAATATGACCATTGTCCGGTACAAGCCGAACGAAAGATCCGGCAGGTTCCGGTCGTCCGCCGGGCCTTCGCCGAGTTTCTCGTAGTAGCGAATCATGTCGTAAGCGGCATAACCGACAACGCCACCGGTAAATCTCGGCAAATCAGGTCGGGACACGTGCTGGTACGGTTTGAGCATCTCGCCCAATTCGACAAGCGGATCGTCGCTGGTGATGGTCTCCTTCACGCCGCCGCGACGGGTAATCTCAATCTCGTTCCGCCGGGCGGTGAATGTGGACTCCGGATTGGCAGCCACGAAAGAATAACGGGCGACATTGCCGCCGCCGACCACGCTTTCCAGCAGGAACGAATGACTGGCCGGGGCGAAACCCAACGGATAAGCCAGCCGCTGATAGGCGGAAACCGGCGTGAGGGCGTCGGCAAGCAGCTCGCGATAAACAGGCACGGTATTGCCGGTCTGACACAATTTCTGAAACGTCTCGAAATTCGGATAGTAATGCTTCATTATTTCACCATGGTTTTTCGTAAACTTTTTCACGCGGCTTTACGGGGACTCTTTTAACTTTTGGGCATTCTAGCATTACGGCTATTGCATATCACCAGAATTTCTGAACCGGCGGGGATTTCTACACGATGATTTCCCTGACCGTGTCGGTATCGGTGTCCAGCAGCAGGACGGTGTGGTTTTTTGTCCCGCGTGGGTGATTCAACGCTCCGGGGTTCAGCACCCGCGTTGGGCCGAATCGCTCGTCCCGCCGGCTATGCGAATGTCCGTGGCAGACGTAACGGAACTGCCCGCCGTGAATCAACTCGTCCAGCAGCATTTCGTGATGCCCGTGCGTAGCCGCGAGATGCTGGCCATCGCCAAGCGGCACGGCGATGAAATCCGTCGCGAAGCACAATCCACGGTCAGCAATGGCAGCCTGCAATTTGCCCTCTCGCCGGTGGTCCATGTTGCCGGCGACAAGATAGGCAGGCCCGTCGAAACCGGCAAGATATTTCGCGTCGTCCACGGAAATGATATCGCCGCAATGGACGATGGCTTCGGCGCCGTCGGCTTCGAGAAGTTCCACCGCTCGATGCAGCCGATCGCTTCTGCCGTGAGAGTCGCTGAGAATTCCAATTCGCATAATGTTTCCCGGACGGACGCCCTGGTTTCCCAGGAGTCTTATTCCTGACTCAGCTCTTCCATCAGTTCGTCGGGAATTTCGAAGTTGGTGTAGACTTTCTGCACGTCGTCGTGATCTTCGATGTTTTCCATGAATCGGAGGATTTTTCGGGCGGTGTCGTTATCCGGCGTGATGGTATTCGCGGCGACCATGGCCAGTTCCGCGGAGGTCGTTTCTATGTCTTTGTCGGCCAGGGCGTTTTTTACATCGCCGTAGGCTTCCGGGCTGGTCGTGATTTCGAAGAACTCGCCTTCGGTGGTTACGTCGTCTGCGCCGGCTTCCAGGGCGATTTCCATCAGCGTGTCTTCGTCGGTTTGGGATTTCGCGATGACGAAGGTGCCCTTCTGCTCGAACATGTAGGCAACGCAGTTTGTCGCCCCGAGCTGCCCGCCGCATCGTTCAAAGAGTTTCCGCATTTCCGGCGCGGTGCGGTTGCGGTTGTCGGTCAGCGTATTGACCATAAACGCGACGCCGGCAGGCCCATAGCCTTCGTAGACAACCTCTTCGTAATGGACGCCCTCGATCTCGCCGGTGCCTTTTTTGATGGCGTTCTTAATGGTGTCCTTGGGCATGTTGGCCGCTTTGGCTTCTTCAATGGCGTAGCGCAGGGCGAGATTGCTGTCCGGGTCGCCACCGCCGGCCTTGGCGGCAACGATAATCTGGCGGGCGATCTTCGACCACATTTTCCCCCGCTTGGCGTCCTGTCGCCCCTTGCGATGCTTGATGTTAGCCCATTTACTATGTCCAGCCATGCTTTGTCTCCGTAAAACTCAACGTTACTTCTTTTGCTTCGATTGCTTCTTTTGCTTCGATGTCGTCTTTTTCGTCTTTTGTTTCGGTGTCGTTTGTCCCGGCTGGTACTTTTTGCCCAGGGGAGCGATGTCCACTTTCCGGTTGGCCTGGAGTGCCTGGATTTTCTTCGGCGTATGCTTCAGCAGCTTCCGGATTTCCGGCGAGGAAGACCCGTAATCCTTGGCCTCTTTAACACCGGTTTTCCAATATCGCAGCGCCCGCTTCTTCCAGCCCAGCCGGTAAAAAACGTCCCCCGCATGATCCCAAAGCAGCGGGTGCATTTCCTGCTTGACGCCACCATCTTTCGCCTCGGAGTCATCCGGCAGGAGGTGGAGGAAGATTTCGGCCGCTTCGCCGAACCGGGTCTGCTTGTAATGAATCCATGCCAGCGTATCCATAAACGAATAATAGATGAACCCCGCTCCGCGAAGAGCTTCTTTGGAAAGCCGCTCGGCCCTGTCGAGTTGGATTCCCGTTTCGGACAGCGTGTAGGCGAAGTTGTTCTTATAGGAGGGATTCTTACCGTCAAGCTCGATTGCCTTTTCCCAGGCGGCGATCGCCTCCTTCGTTTTGCCAAGCTCTCCCAGAACAGTAGCCCGGAGATTGTGCAATTCGGCATTGGCCGGCGATTCGGCGATAAACCCATCGACCAGCTTGAGGGCCTGCTCGAACTTGCCGCGTGCTATGGCAATGTGGATGGTCGATTCTTTCAGCCAAGCACGGAATTTGCCCACCGCGGGATCGTCTTGGGCGGCGGCTTTGTATTTCTTCATCAAGCCGGCTACGAGCTTATCCACCCGGTCGTATTGCCGGGCCAACATCAATTCGCGGTATAGCAGTTGAGGAAAAAAGATTGCTGCCTTAAGGCCGGTTTTGGCAAGCTGTTCGTTTACGATGGTGGCGGCTTTGTCGTATTGTTTGTTTCCAACATAAGCGATGACTTGCCGTCGCAGCATGCTTTCCTGGAAGCTCGATTTTTTTAAGGTGGCCAGCTTCTTCTCCAGCAGGGCCAGGGCTTTGGCGTATTGCTTATGCTTGAGTAACAAATCAGCGGTCTGGATGGCGATCTCTGTCTCTGCAATTCCGCTGGCCTCTGCAACTTCCACGGCGTTGGCGAAACACCGGGCGGCGATGAGTATCTGAATCTTCCTTTGTCGGACGTATGCGGCAGAAACGCCTTTGCTCTGCTTGCTCAGCAGTTCGAGCGCCTTGTCGTACTGTTTGTCCTGCGTGAGCAGCGCTATCATTACGCCCCGCCATTGGCGTTTGGTTACGCTCCAGGTTTTGGCCATTTGCACAGCCTGGTCGATTTTTTTCTGCCTTACGAGAACCTCGAGCATGACATGGTGAAGTGCCCGGTCTTTCGGGAGACGTTTGAGCAGTAGCCCGAGAACCTTTTCGGCCTTGGCAAACTGCCTGGCCTTGAACAACATATAGGCGTAGCCTTTTGCGGCGATGATGTTATTTTTGTCCTGCCGGTAAAGGCGCTGCCATATCGTCGCGGCCTTGGCATAGTGGCCGGGCACGGGACTGGAAAGCAATTGGGCCAGCATCCTCAAAGCCTTGGCGTCCGTCGGATTGCCCTGGAGTATCCGGTCAAGCCGGTCGATACTGCGGTCGAAGACAGCCTTGGGGAGAACCCCCTTGTGCCTGCCGGTATCTATGCGAATGATAAGCAGCGGAATTTGCGGACTGCCGGGGAATCGCTTTGCCAATCTCAGCATCAGCTTCCGGGCTTTTTTATATTCGTCGGAACGAATGCAAACCTCGATACCCATCAGCAGGCCATCGGGCTTTTGGGGGAATTTTTCCAAAAGCAACAGGGCGATTTCCTGCGCGTTGTCGAAATCCCGCTGCTGGAGGAACTGGTTGAACAGGATGTGATATGTCGAGAGGCGTTTCGGCTTCTGCCGCAGCGCCTTGAGAAGAGTCATCTGGCTGGAGTTGGCATATTGCTCGTGCTCGGATGAGCGAGGAGCAAAAGTTTTGGCGAGTTTCTGATAGGCTTCGGCGAGTTTGAGCATCGCCGGCAGGTGTTTTGGATTCGCCTGATGGGCCAGTTCCAGGGCCTCTACCGCTTCGTCGGCTTTGCCTTGTGTCAGGCGGGCTCGGCCGGTGAGGTAATGATAAAAGTATCCGGGAGTCAGCTTTTGTGCCCGCTTGAGAACCAGCTCGACGTCCTCGGGTTTGCCGGCGGCGACGTAGACGTCTGCCAGGGCTTCGTACCCGCCGAGAAAATCTTTCTTCGCGTCGATGGCGCGTTTGAACTGGTCGCCGGCCAGGAGGGCTTTGTCGCTCTGGCGGGCAAACTCGCCGGCGACGTAATGCAGAGCGAATTTTTTCGGACCGGTTGCGGTGTAGGTGGTTTTGCTGAATTCCCGCAGCAGTTTTTCCGGCGGTTTGGCGGCGACGATTTTTTTGATGCCGGATTGCACGATTTCGGTGTTGCGTGGATTTTTCTGGAGGTTGTCGACCAGTAGCGTAATCGCCTGGCTATGATAACCGGCCTTGGCGCTGAGCTGAACGAGAAGAAGGAGGTTTTTGGTGTTGTCGGGCGATTTTTTGAGCAGTACTGCGATAATTTTGCCGGCTTCGTCCGGCGCGCCGATGACATAGGCAGCCTCCGCCAGCGCCAGGCTCGTCGCCAGCGGCACGAGTTTCTTCCTCCCCAGGGCTTTGAATATCCGCCCGGGCATGGATTTGTCTTTCGCCACGATGCAAAGTCGCTTGGCCAGCGTGGGGATGACGGGCCTGAAGATCGGTTGGGAGGCCATGTCCAGCAGCAACTTTTGGGCCTCCTTGAATTGGCCGGTCTTGACCAGCAGCCCCAGCAGCAATTGGGCGGTTCGTATATCGGAGCGATTCCGCCGCCGGACACGACTCAGTACGACGATTGCATCTTTCTCTCTACCCAACTCTCCCAGCAGTTGGCCGCGAATAGCTGCCAGCTTTTCCGGGCACAGGATAAAGTCGCGCAAGGCGGATTCGGATTGGTACGTCTGGCTGTGTTCCAGCAACCACGGCTCGAGCTTCGCGTAGCACTCGTTTGCCGCCGTCCAATAGCCCTTCTTCTGCAGCATCCGCCCCAGAAACAATAACGCATAGGCGGTGCGGGGATTGGAAGGCTTGGCGTTGGAGCAAAGCAGCGCAGTGCGGAATTTCAGCGTCGCAAGGTCATTCTGATTCTGCAGCAGGGCCAGCCGTCCCAAGACAACCTGGAGTTTTACATCGTCGCCAAGGTATTTCTCGGCAGCCCGCAGATGGCTGGTCGCCTTGCCGTAATTCGGCAGCGATACGTAAGTCATGCCCAGCAACAGGCGGATGTGCGGGTTGTTGGGGTCGAAGCCCATCGCCCGTTCCAACTGCTCGATAGCCCCGGCATAGTTCTGCTGCTTGCGGAGCGTCTGAGCCTTGGCCATCGCCAGCTTCGCGTTTTTGGGCAGCTTACGTTCATAAGGTTTGTTGACCGGCTTGGCGACGACGGGCGTCAACTTCGCCAGCGGAACCGTAGCCTCCGGGGACAAGGGCCGCGGTTTACCGGCCTGGGTGGCTTTGCCTGGTTTGACGGGCGTTTGTGTGTCTTCCGTCGCCGGGCCGCAAGCGAATGGGCCGGCGGCAAGAATAAGAATTCCAATGCCGGTAACGAATGCCGCCTTCATATATCGTCTTGCTCTAGCCATTCGGATTTGGATTTAATGAATGATCTTGTTTATGGGATAGGTAATTATTCCTGTCGCCCCGGCCCGCTTGAGTTTGGGCACGAGGTTCCGCTCGATGGATTCCTCGACGATTACTTCCACCGCGATCCAGTCGCCGTCGGCCAATTGCGATACGGTCGGGCTTTTCTCCGCCGGCAGCAGGCTGATTATCTCGTCCTGCCTGTCGCAGGGAACGTTCATTTTCAGGCCGACTTTATTGCGGGCTTCCATCGCACCTTGCAGCAGCATGGCGATGTTTTCGATCTTCTCCCGCTTCCAGTCAATTTGCATTGCGTCTTTATTGGCGACGAGCCTCGTCGTGGAGGTCAGCAGCGTGTCGATAACCCGCAGCTTATTGGCCCGCAGGCTGCTGCCGGTTTCGGTTACGTCGACGATGCCGTCAAGCAGCCGGGCCTTGACCTCAGTCGCACCCCAACTGAACTCCACTTTTACATTCAGACCCTTGTCCTGGAAATATTTCCGCGTAACGTTCAGTAACTCCGTCGCAACGATGCCGCCTTCGAGATCTTCGGGTTTGTGAATGTCGCTTTCTTCCGGCACAGCCAGTATCCACTTAGCCGGCCGCGTGGTTGCCTTGGAATAGGCCAGCTCGCAAACCTCGTGAACGTCCGACCCATTTTCGCAGACCCAGTCGTAACCGGTCAGGCCCAGGTCCACCAGGCCGTCTTCCACGTAGCGGCTCATTTCCTGGGCGCGAAACATGATCGCCGACATCTTCTCGTCGTCAATCGTGGGGAAATAGCTCCTCGACGGAACGTGAATGTTAAAACCGGCCCGCTCGAACAGGTCCAGCGTACTCTGCTGGAGAGAACCTTTGGGAATGCCAAGCACCAACTTGTCTTCGGATATTTTGTGTACCATATGATTATTTTCCTGCTCCGCCCAGCGGCATAGCCGTCTCCTGGGCGGTTACTTTTTCTTCTTCGTGTTTTTCTTCGCGACTTTTTTAGTCTTGGCCGTTTTCTTTGCGACCTTTTTTACGGTTTTCTTGACCGCTTTTTTGGCAGCCTTTTTTACGGTTTTCTTGACCGCTTTGGGAGCAGCTTTCTTTACTGTCTTTTTCGTGGCGGCTTTTGCGGGCTTCTTTACCGCCTTTTTGACAGTTTTCTTTACAGTTTTTTTGACGGTTTTCTTTGCGGCTTTTTTGGCTTTCTTGGCTTTCTTGGCCCTTGCCAGTGCTTTTGCCTTTTTTGCGGCTTCTTTTTCTTCGGCGGCTTTGCGGGCAGCTTTTTCCTCGGCAGCCTTTTTGGCAGCTTCTTCTTTAGCGGCCTTGCGGGCGGCTTCTTCCTCAGCGGCTTTTTTGGCGGCAGCTTCTTCTGCAGCCTTTTTTATGGCGGTTTCTTTACGTATTTTAGTCAGGGCTTTAAAGTGCTTGGTAACATAGTCCCTGAAGAACTCGTGCGAGGCCCAGCCATTTTTTTGCGCGATCGACCGCTCCAGGAACGATTGCGTATCGGTAACGTTCGAGGCGGCGTGCACCATCTCGTTCATCTGGAGGGTTTCAAAGAGGTTGTCGTCCACGGGAATGGCGTGGATACCGAAACAGCGTATCGACACCATCGCTTCGGCGAATGGCTTAAGCCCCAGTTCGCGGAGATGCCTGCGAATATCACGCTTGGACATCTCGGCGATGTATTCCATCGAAATGGCGGAGACGCGGCTGAAGATGCCGTTGAGCACACCGATCAGCGACAACGCCTTGGTCGTAGCGTCGGGGTAATCGTCGCCGACGCACTCGATGACTTCCTTGGGCTGCGAGGCGCGAAGCTCGTTGAAGTCCACGAACTCCTTCTGGAAAGCCGCCATCGCGTGGGCAACATTTTTTTTGGTCGCGTCGGCAAGAAGAATCGATTCGATCAATATCTTCGGCCAGTCCTGCGGCTCGGGCAGCTCGGCTTTGGAGGCGGCTTTCTTTTTAGCCCCGCCCAACAGCTTCTTTATTTTCAGTTCGTATTTTTTTGCTTCTTTCATCGGTAGTGTTCCAGGCAGATAGAAGTTTTAATATCGAAATATCAACGACTGTCCGGCAGTATTTTTTTAGTTTATTTTCCGTGCCCCGTTTATTTTTTCCCAGCGGATACGTCTTCGCTTTCGGCGGGGCCGGCTTGTTGTTCCTTTTCGCGAAGCTCTTCCA
>JAIORC010000256.1 GCA_021108335.1 Phycisphaerae bacterium | reverse complement strand
CGGTATCGTTGACCGGGCTGGTGAGGATGTACCAGGGAATATGCACCCGGTAACGGTTCGCCGCTGCCCGAATCTGTTCCGCGAAAAGACGGAAGAGCGGTTTTTTGACCACTGGTGTCGCCTCGAAACAGCCTTTAGGCCCCTCGTAGCCGAGACGTGTTCCCTGCCCGCCTGCGACGACGAAGGCAGCGACTTTGCCGGCAGCCAGCAGTTCCTCGCCGCGTTGCCGAGCTTCTTCAGCCTGCGGGCCTCCGTCGGCGGGAATAATCTCCGGCGGCTGCATGTTTTTGGGTATCTCGATCAGCGGCTTGGTGTGGACGTAACACTGAATCCACTTGTCCAACTGGTCAAAATCTATCGCCTCAAGCTGCTCAGCCAGCACCGCCTGATGATCCGGCGAAAGCTCGTCGCAAAATCCCAGAAGATGCCCCTGCCCGTGCTCGTCCAGCATACGCCGAAATTCGTTTAACTCCGCCATAAAAGGAATTCTCCCTTCATCTTTGTCCGAAAATTTGTAAATAAGTGTCTGTCACATATTACCGAAATCTTTTTGGGGACATCCCCGTTTCACATGAAGAAAAATTGTACCGGCAGACGAAGCATTGTTCAATCGTCATCTTCCGCCCACGAGATAATGCCCAGAGGGTTCGATGAGAAAGCACACGGGAAATATCATGGCAACCCCTTACGGCCTCGCCATGCCACCCACCGCATGACCGGCATGAAAATGAGACTTTTTCTACCCCCTGCCCCCCTTATTCCCCATTATTCAAAAATCGTCGACTTCCTGGCCGTTTTTATCCAGCATATAGATAAAGCCAAGATCACCCAGGCGATAGGCGCTGCAGGATTCCACATGTCCGTCGAGAAACCACATATTGGCGACACCGTGACGCAGGCAGACGGCATCATTTCCTCTCGGAGAACCGCCAGTTTTGCGGATTGTCATCCATTGCTTGGGCCACCGGGGCAAATTAGCGGAATCACCGATATGATAATAGCTGGAGGGATTTTTTACCCTGTTAAAATGTATAGCCTGCCAGTCCGGATAGCCCGGCGGTTTGGCGGTGCGATATTCGAGCGGAACATCTATGTTGTGCTTCTGTCCATAGTGATACCACGACGACAGATAGTGGTCGACGGAAGGACAATGAAATGCCTCCTTACTGTCCACGTAGTCACCGTAAAGGTAAAGAATGTTTCTCCAGGTCCCGGATCCGGGAGGTCCCTGCCACACCGCAGGAGGACTTTTGCGGCCATAGTCATTGGAATACACTATCTGAGCCAAGCCTACCGCTTTTAAATTACTGGCACAAGCCATCCGCTTAGCCATTTCCTTGGCCCTGTTCAACGAGGGCAGGAGAATCGATGCCAGCAGGGAAAGAATGGCAATAACGATAAGAAGCTCGATGAGCGTGAAACCGTGATATTGGCGATCGGACATTGGATTATCCTTTCGCTGCGGCCATGGATTGCCCCTGGTAACAAGGGCAATCCTCAGCCGACAGCATTTTGCCGTTAATCTGCAAAGCCACATAGCCGCGTAAGTTATACAACTCGTTGCATAACAATTTCCCGGCACATCTCCGTAGCTCCCGTTATGCAACAAGCCTTTGGGGGCAAGCTGCATAACCTACATATTAACGCCTTCCAAACAGCAGCATTGTATTGGTAAAATCATATTTACCTGCCCTGCGTAAACATGTGTTTTACCATTCTACTTCTTACTCCTATGCGGCCAGCCCCTTGGGGACAAGCTGCATAACCTACACACTATTTACAGCGTAAACCTACGCGTAAATTATTTTCTTCGACGGCGAAGGGCGAACGGAATACCAAACAGAAGCAACATCATCGTCGCGGGTTCTGGAACGGTGGAGGCAAGCAGGTGTGCGTCCATGTCCGACGTACTCAAAACTTTGTCGTAAACGGCCATCTCGTCCAGCAAACCGGAAAACCTGACATAGTTGCCGCTACCAACAGCACCATAAGATATGCCGCCGAGGCCCACACCGTAAGCGGAGAAGTTGGCACCGGTGCCGTTCACACCCGTATTGCTTGTATGATATCTTAGTGTAGCTGTAGTGTCTCCGGCATCGGCCATGTATATATCCACCGTTTCCGTTGTCGCGGTGAACTGTATGGTTAACGCCACATAGTTCCAGGTGCCATCCGTAACATTAGAGTCAGTGTTGGTACCGCCAGTAACTCCTCTGGTGTTGTTGGTTACAGAAACGAACATCGCGTCATCTTGGTCAGCATTGCTCGAATTCCTATCCGTCTTTAGATAGCAGATATTACCGCCTGAACTCGTCCCAAACACGCCCATATTGCCGGATGTTACGCTGGAGTTGATCCAAAATTCGAGGGTCATCCCTACTCCATTCGTACCCAACTGCGTACCGAGGTTTCCCAGGGTACCAACGTTGAAATACCCTGTACTGTTAAAACTCGCCGCTCTGTTGCCGCTATCTCCAAACAACGACGTGCCTGCAGCATAGTTGACTGTCCCTACTTGTGTTCCATTGTAGGTACTCCCTTCATCGTTGCCATTATCTTCGAATCGCCAGTAGGCAAACGGGTTACTCGCCTTGACCGCATCATCATAAGATCCCGCCGAGGCAGCCGAGCAAGCCACCAGTAAAATCAAACCCGCCGTTACAACAGAAAATCCCAACCTTACTCCAATTGTCCTGTGAAAATAAATCATCGGTAACTCCTTTCAAGCAATAACATTGTATTGATGAAAGTATGTTTACCTGCCCTTCGTAAACACATTTTTCATCACTCCTACTACTTACTTACGTCGTTCTTGCTCACGTTCGTTTTTCTCTTGCTCCTTTCTCGACATATTCCAATATAGTTATAGTGAATTTGTTACAATTTCCGCACGGAGGCACGCTCCACGATCCGACCTTGAACCAGGAGTGTTCGATTACTATCCTGCGGATTTTCCACACGGCTTAAAATCTGTCGAACGGCAGCCCTGCCGATATCACAAGCCTCCAGATCCATCGTGGACAGCATCGGCATTAACGATTCGCATCTAGCCAGGTCGTTGTCGTAACCGAATACACTTACATCCTGCGGTATCTTGATGTCCCTATCGGCCAGGGCCTTGTATATGCTCACACATGTTTTGTCGTCGCTGATAATTACGGTTGGCGGATGGCTGAGGGACCACAAGTTGTCTATAGCCCAACCGCAGTCCAATTTTCCAACGCCGCCGCGAATCTGAATCAGATTCTCGTCGACATCCAGGCCGAGGGCGGAAACACTCCGGCGAAAACCGCTGAGCTTGCGTTGGGAATAAAGGTGGTGTTGCGGGGCGATATAGGCAATCCGCCGGTGCCCTTGGCTAGCCAGATATTTTACCGCTTCACTGGTTCCGGCTTCGTAATCTACCATTATGCTGTCGCCGTAGGGGCTTGGGTGACATAGGGGGTTAAGGTGCACTGCCGGGCAGCGGCCCAGCCATTGCTGCAGCGCGGGATCGTGAGACTGGCCTTTGACGATAACTCCGTCAACGTCTCTATTGAAGAGCATCGACGGAATGGTCTCGTCTTCATCGTGCCAGATATTGAAAAGAAATTCTTTACCAGCGGAGGCTATCTCTTGATGAATCCCCTGGATATACTGCATTACGAAGGACAGGGTGCGCATGCGTTCGGAAAGGTTTACAAACAACAAGGCGATCCTGCCGGTTTTTTGTCCGGTAACATTCTTCCGTATCCCCTGTGCCCAGTAGTTGGGTTTATAATCCAACTCATCTATCGCCGCCAGTATTCGCTGCTTGCGATCTGGGCATACATTCGGCTTATTGTTCAACACCCGCGAAACCGTGGATATCGAGACTTCCGCCTTTTTAGCAATGTCAACTATGGTAACATTCATGAGCAACACTCATATTGACCGAGCCAGAAAAACTGTTTCGTGAAAACGTTTCGATGCGACTGCATAATAATCCCTATATAATAGGGCTCATATCACCTGAGCAAAAAAACTGTTTCGTGAAAACATTTCGATACGTTTATAATAATCCCGATTTCAGATTTGTCAAGGGGGTTTTTTGAATAATCGGAATAATAAAATTTAGTATCTGTCCCTATTATTCCTGATCATTGCATTTGCGGCAGTTGGTGTTATAGTTCTTGATATGCGGATCATGTGTGATCAAAATCAGGGCGGCTGGCTGGCTGGACGGGTAGTTGTCGCCTTGGCGGTGTTGGGGGCTTGCGTAGCTATGGTGTTGTTCAGCGTGCGGACGCACACCGCTGAGGATTTGGGGTATCATCTGGCGTACGGGGAGCAGTTCTGGGATGAAGGTCGGCTCGTCGAACACAGCGAATTCATCTACACCCTGCCGCCGCTGAATACCCCGCCGGACCAACGCCCCGAACCAGGCCCGGCCTGCTGGTACGACGCGCAGGGCAGGTATTGTTTCCCGAACGCCAACTGGCTGACACAGGTAATCCTGGCTGGCGTGTATCGGCTGGCCGGGGTGGCGGGACTTTCGGTGCTGCTGGCTGGGCTTGCGGCGCTGCTTTCGGTGCTGCTTGCGGTTTTTATGCGCCGCATGAATCTGCCGTGGCTGGGCGTAGCCGTCGGCGTACTGCTGGTTACGCTGGTGGTCTACCCGCGTTTGCAATTAAGGCCGGAACTGCTGGGCTATGTCGTGCTGGTAGCCCAGGCGTGCTGCCTCGGTCGGGCGATGCGATATCCACGTAAGCCCGAGAGCCTGCGCTGGCGGGTGATTATTCTGCTGATATTCTTGCAATGGCTGCTGGTGAATCTGCACAGCTACTTCCTGCTGGGTCTGGCGATTAGCGTCGCGGTGCTGGCGGAATACGCGTTGCGATGGCTGGTGTCGTGGCGTAGCGCCTCGGCGGATTCGGACGAGCGGGCTGTTCTCGCCGGCGGCTGTAAGAAGTTGGCGGTGCTGTTGGCTGGGCAGGTGGCGGTATGTTTCGCGAATCCATGGACATGGCGGCTGGCGGTGCTTCCGGTACAGACGCTGGCTTACATTCGCACGCACAAGATCAACGCTGGGCCGGGCGCGCACCCCTGGTCGCTGCTGGGGGAATTCCAGAAGACGACATTCCTCTTCCGTAATTGGACGAACGACATCACGAACATAGCCTTCGCGGCGATGCTGGTATGTGTCGCAGCCGCCCTGCTGGCAGCGGTGCTGCGACGGCGGTGGAGCTGGCTGCTGGTGCTGGTGGGAATGACGATGGTCGCGATGTCGATGCAGCGGAATATTCACGTTGCCGCGATGCTGCTCATACCGGTATCGCTGGCGGCGATATGGCAGGGCGTCGCGGGTTTCGCCGCTCGATATGGCGGCAAGGTTCGCCAGGCCGGGCGACTGATAATCGCGGTGGGCATACTCGTTGGGTGCGTATGCGTTTCGGCGTTGGTGGTAACGAACCGCCTGTACGACGGCGAGGGATGGCTGGTGCGGTTCGGGACGGGCTACTCCCGCGTGCACATGCCCGTCGGGCCGGCGAGGTGGCTTAACGAGCACAACCCCAAAGGCCGACTCTGGTGCTGCAGCACAGCCACAAGCAATCTGCACTTCTTCACTCGCCCGCACCGCGAAATGCCGATGATTACCAACACCTGGTCGCTTCCGCCGGCGACGCTGCAGATGGTTTTCGACGTCAACCGCGCAAACGACAGGGTTGATTTCCCGCAACTCGGCCGGCGATACGATATATCCGTCGTGGTAACCGGCCCGGGGAAATTCTTTGGCCAATTGCGGCAAGACCGCCGCTGGGCGTTGGTTTTCCTGGAGGGTCAGTTCGCGATTTTCATGCGTCTCGACGGGCCTGACGGCAAATTGGCCCGCCAGACAGCCTTGCACCCGACAAAGGTTGACCCGGCAAAACTGGCCGCCCGCACGCGACAATTGGACCCCAAGCCGGTCCATGTGTTGGGGCAACTCGGCGAGATGCTCCTGCAACTACGCTGGCCGGAGCATGCGGTGGCGGTATCCCAGGCAACCGTTGACGCGCGGGAAGATGCAATCGCATGGAACCGACTGGGTTTGGCGCTGTATCTGCGCGGCATGATGAAGAAAGCCAGCAAGCAACGCGGCGCGGTTGAAGATTTCCGCCAGGCCGAGCGGGCCTTCGCCCGTTCGATGGAACTGGGCAACACCCACCCGAATATCACAAAAAACCTCCAAGCCGCGCGACAACAGATTTCGCATACCGAATAATGGGGATGATGGTCGGACTACGGGCTTTAGGATAGGAGAATCAGGCAAGTGAAAACAACATACAAAAGTCTTTGGATAACAGGTTGTATTGGAATTTTTGTAGGGGTGGCATTTCTTGCCTGGTGGGTCGTTCGCCCGGCAGATCACGTGGCTGTTACCTATGCAGTAGAAGGGGTTACCGAAACAGTGATTTTAGAAAAAGTATGCAAAGTGTTATCGGGCAGATTGAATTTGGATGTGCTGCCAACAGGTAGAGGCGAACTGGAAGTACGTGTTCCCTTGGAAATGTGGAACAAAACCACAAGCCGAGCGACTCTGCATGATTTATTATATCCTATTGGGCGTTTGGAATTTCGCGTTGCTGCATGCCTGAACGGCGATGAAAAAGGATTTGGTATAAACGAGAAAGATTTCAAACAATATTTGGAGTTTTTACGGGAGAAAGGCCCGCAAGAGTATCACAAAGATCGGTTTACATGGTTTCCTGTACACAAAAACTGTAAACTCTCCGGCAATTTCGCAACAGCCGAATATCACGATAAACAATTTGTACTTCTTTGTAGCAAATCTAGCAGTGTGAAAACTTCTTTTGAAAATGATTGGATCGATATTGAGGCTTCCTCTTCACGTGATAAGCAAGGACGATTGACAGTAGTCATAAAATTGAATGAGGCAGTAGCAAAAGAACAAATCACGAAACTGGTATCTTCGAATAAAAGAACTCGGGTAGTTTTAATATTGGGAGATGATGTGATTGGAGTGCTGGATGTTGACGAAGGCCCCGCCTTGCACAAAATCATATTAATTAATTTACTTAATGAGCAAAAAGCTATTAATTTGGTTAACAGTAGTAGGTTTCCTTGCTTTTTCCGCATAAAATTTCCACCTATCAGCATTATTGAAAAAGTTGACTGAATAGTTGTCCTGTGCATACCGAAAATTCCATCTGTGTGTAAAAGGCGGAGCAAAATCGTAGCACCCGGCTCGGTAGCCATTCATCATGGCGACCCGATATCAGTCATTAGATATTGGTCATTTTAGTCAGTATTAAAATGCTTCGACGATGTGGCGGATGTCGGGGGTTTCGGTTGGGCGGATTACTATGGAGACTACGTCGAATCTGGCGGGGCGGTTTTGGGTGTTGTGTGTGCCGAGGTAGAATTGGCCTGCTTTGCGGAGGCGGCGTTGCTTGTCTGCGTTGACGGCTGACTCCGGGGCGGTATGCGTGTCGGCGGAGCGGGTTTTGACCTCGACGAAGACGATGGCGTCGGCGGATTTGTCCAGGGCGATGATGTCGATTTCGCCGCCGGGGCAGCGGTAGTTTGTCGCCAGTATTTTCATGTCGGCCCGGCGGAGGTGTCGTGCGGCGAGCTTCTCGCCGCGCAGCCCGAGCGCGGAGGAATTTTCAGATGTCCCGGATGCCCCGGAATGATCGTGGTTGTCTCTGGCGGGCGGCGTTTTACCCTTTCGTCGAAAGGGCCACACTTGCCTTACACCTTTTCCGCGACGGCTTCGGCGGGTTGAGCTTCAGCCTCGGCGGCAGCGTCTTCGGCTTCGGCAGCCTTTTTCGCTGCTGTCTTCGCGGCGGCGGCTTTTTCCTTCTTGGACGGCTCGCGGATTTCTTTCAGGCGGGTAGCCTTGCCGACGCGATCTCGCAGGAAGTACAGTTTGGCCCGGCGGGCTTTGCCGCGACGAATGACTTCCACGTCGGCGACTTTGGGGCTGTGCATCGGGAAGACTCGTTCGACGCCTTCGTTGTTGACGATGCGGCGGACGGTGAAGGTCTCGGTAATGCCGGAGCCTTTTTTGCCGATAACCGTGCCGCTGAACATCTGGACACGTTCTTTATCGCCTTCGACGATTCGCACGTGTACTTGCACTGTGTCGCCCACGCTGAACTTGGGGGTCTCGGTTTTCATGCTGCCGGCGGCGGCTTTGTTTAAGAGTTCCTGACTCACTGTATTTCTCCTGCCGAATCTACGTAATTAAGTTTCTTGCTCGTTTTGTCGTTTATATTTTTCCCACATGTCGCCGCGACGTTCCCTGGTTCGTTGCTGTGCGTTGGCCAGCCGCCATTCTGCAATTTTGGCGTGGTTTCCGCTCAGCAGCACTTCCGGAACGCCCATGCCGCGAAACTCTCGCGGGCGGGTATACTGCGGATATTCCAGCAACCCTTGCTGGAACGATTCTTCAGTTGTCGATTCATCTTTTCCCAACGCGCCCGGCAACAGCCGGACTATCGCGTCGGTCATCGCCATCGCCGGTATCTCGCCGCCCGAAAGGACGAAATCGCCCAGCGAAACTTCCATGTCCACCAAATCCGTGCGAATCCGTTCGTCGAATCCTTCATAATGCCCAGCCAGAAGGATCAATCTTTCTTCGCCAGCCAATTCGTGCATCATGGCCTGGTTCATCGGTCTGCCCTGCGGGGTCATCATTACGACCTTCCCGGGCGGCAACGCCTGCTTTCGAACATGTTCCACGGCGTCGAAAACCGGCTGACACATCATCACCATGCCAGGCCCGCCGCCGAACGGTCTATCGTCCACCGAAGAGTAATTGTCGGTGGCGAAGTCGCGGATATTGGTCAGGTGGATATCCACCAGCCCGCTATCGGCAGCCCGCCCGACAATGCTCGTTTCGACGAACGACTCGAACAGTTCGCAGAACAGCGTCAGGATATCGACGCGAAGGGCCACGGCTTGCCTGCGGTTATTTAACCGCGATACCGTTCTTCTTGAGCAGGTCGCGAACCGTCTCGGAGGGCTGAGCGCCAACGCTCAGCCAATGCTCGATCCGTTCCCGCTTGAAGCTCGTCTGCTCTTCGTCGCTCTTGGCGTGGGGGTCATACCAACCCAATTCCTCGATCACACGCCCGTCCCGCGGGCTTCGCGAGTCCATCGCATTCAGCCGGAAGAAGCTCCGGTGAGTACGGCCCATTCGTTTTAGTCTTAACTTTACAGCCACTTATTTTCTCCAGTTATCCAGCGTCCGCCGCTGCTACAGGCGACGATGTAGATAAATCCATTATATTGTTCACACACGAGAATCGGACATTCTAACAGCACTTGCGCGCACTTCAAGGGCTTTTTTGGAAAAGATTGACCGACGGTAGCAATTCGTGGCTCGATAACCATTCATCCCCCAAGGGCTACCCGCGACTGTAGGGTAGATGCTCCCGCCCACGCGATTTCTACAGGAAGAATCTGTAGGGTAAACGTTTCCGCCCACCGCGTGGGTGAACCTGCCTTCGGCAGAACCACCCACCCTACATTTTTACCCCCGACAATTCTGGCCTGAACGGCTGGGCTTGCGAGCGGCAAAACGCCGATATGAACTACAATCGACTTTTGAGACTCCCTTTATTACAAGGCCTTGAGCCAAGCGGCGAGCCGACTTAACATGCGACAAGGAAATGAGTTATGATTTATTTGGCATTCGGAATGTGGTTTATTTTGATCCTTTTGACGGGGATGGGGCTTTATCGGCTGTGGACGAAGTTTCTCGGCGGGGCGCTGGTGGATTGGCTGATGCTGCCGGCGTCGATGGCGAGCGAAATGGCGTACTCTCTCGGCAGGTTGATAACCGGCAGGCCCGCGTACGGCGGGTTGATCAGCCCAAAAAACGCCGCCGCCGACCCATGCCGCAACGCAATCAGCGGCAAACACGGATTCCTGGTGTCGATACTGGCTTCGTCGCTGACGATGCTCGTGGGGATGACAGCCGTGCTTCTGCTGGCGAAATTTCTCGGCGACGACGTCATCAGTTCGATGGTTACCAACGAATGGCTCACCAACCTGGGCTTTACGTCTCTTCCGCAAGAGTTCCCCACCAGTTGGGACATGCTGTGGGATCAGGTGCAATATCAACTCGTACTGTTGCGGGGGATAACCCAGGCGTGGGCGGATCGGGACTGGCTGACGTGGCAGGTGCCGGTTTTTGTGTACGGCTCGGCGATTTTCGCGGTTCGGCTGGGGCCGGTGCGGCACGACCAGCGGGCGATGCTGGCTGTCGCGGTTATTGCGGTCGGGCTTGTGGCTGCGGCGGGGTCACTCTTCCCACCGGTAGCCGACGCGCTGACGGGCGACTTCTGGCACATCCTGACCTACACCTGGGCGACACTGCTGTTTCTGCTGGTGATAACGTTGATGATAATGGCCGTCGCCGGCATACTGAAACTCTTCACCAAAGCAAGCAGCAGCCAAACCGCCAGCGAATAACCGTTGATATTCGCGTTATGCCACCCACGACTGTAGGGTGGGTGCTTGCACCCACGCGTTATTCGACAGCTACCAGTTCATGCTCTTTGGCGGGCACGAGCTTCATTGGATTCTGGACGCTGGGGGTTATGAAGCGACACGGCTTGGAAGTGGTTTTGTCTTCGCCGTCGCGGGTTTCGTAGTTTTTCTCGTAGTATGTCGACGGTTCGTAGGTCCAGCCGGCGGCAAGTCGTTTTGCTTCCTTACGGATATTCCACAGCACGTATCGGCCACCCAAGGCTGCGTAAATCCGCGCCTTGAATCCGAATTCGCGATAAAGGTCTTTCAGAATGGCGGACATTTTCGCTCGTAGGGCGGGATTCTTGCGGTAATATCGTTTGGTGGCGGCTGTTACCGCGGCGAACGAGGTCGCCAGCTCCCTGGCTTCCCATGCGTAGCGTCGCCGGACTCGCGGGTCGGGATGATTTTTGTGGCGTTTCCAGCCGGCTAGTGTTGTCCGCACGATTCTCATAACGCTAGGCCCGTTGACTTCGAAGTCGCGATCGAACGCCCGAGACATATACTCGCCTTCCTGGCCTTCGGTGATATGGCTGTGGCGATAGTTGAACATCAATTGGCCATGAATGTCGGCTTCCTCGTATTCGTCAGGGCCTTTCATTCTGCCCTGCTCGGACATCTCGGCGTGAAGCGGCGTGCCGGGAATTGGCGTGTAGAGCATGAACTGGTGGAAGTCGGTATCGTATCGGACGGCGTAATCTATTGCCTCGTCGATATTATCCGGCGTGTGATCTTCCATGCCGATAATGCTCGAACCGAGCACGCGAATACCGTGCGATTGCAACTCCCTGATCAGTGCATGCGGATCGGTGCCGTGGAGCTTGGTGTACTGGCTCTCCTGGCCTTCCAGGCCCATCCAAACCCAGGAAATTCCCATGGATACAAGCTGCTCTATGGTATACGAACACAACACGTTGGCGGAGCTGAATACGTACAAGGCCCACGCTTTGTCGTGGAGTTCCATCAACTCCAGCAGCCGCAACGCCCGCTTGCGGTGCAGCAGGAAGTTCTCGTCCATCACGAAGAAAGATTTAACCCCCATCGCCTCTTCAAGCTGACACATCATGTCGAACAATTCGTCGCCGGTTTCGTAGAAGTTGATGAACTTCCCCTTGCCGCCGAACATCGCCGACGTGGAACAGAAATTACACCCCAGCGGGCAGCCGACCGACGGGATAAGGGTCGCCGCCACGTCGCCGACGACCTCCTTGACGGTTATACCCATATTCCGCGTCCCCATTCCCGAAAGAATCATGGGGTGGCGGATGGGCTGATTCTCATCTTCACCCAGATATCGACGGAACCATCGCACGCCTTCGCCCCTGGCGATGAAGTCCGCGTCGATGCGGTCGCTGAGGTCCGGCATGTTGGCAATATGGCCGCCAACGACAATCTTCGCGTCCGGCAGATATTGCCGCACCAATTCGCACATTTTCCGCACCTTCAGAACATTCGGCACAATGCTGCTGATGCCGACGACGTCGTAGTTGTTGTCGCGAATTTCCTGGATGAAACGGTCGAGCACCGGGAAGTCCAGCAACGTGCAGGGCGCCTGGATGTTCGACTGGATGAGCATCAGCCCCCAACTGCGGTGAAACATCCGTAGCGAGAACGGGCCTTGGGTGCGGGTAACCTGATTGTGGTACAGTTCCATCGGATTCATTACGCGAGAGCCGTATTCGTCGTCCTGTGCGTAAGGGCCGAACACGCTGCACAACAGCACCTTCGCCTTCGAGCCGAGCGGATTCGTCGGCTGGGACGGGCAGCAGGTTTCCATATCTACGTTAATGGCGTCAGCAATACTTATCATTTAATTAACTCTTTCCTGAAACTAACGCTAACAAGCCTCTCGGGCTGGTCGTCGCAACTGCTTTGCGAGCCGACACTTAGGCGGGCAGGGCAGGGCGGGCGGCAACGGCGGGCAACGGCCCGTGGCTGGGTAAGGGGGGGATTATACCAGATTCTCACGAAAAGACAGGAAAAAAGCATCGTGAAAAACCGAAGCCCCGCCGAAATCAGCAAAATTTTGCAGGCCAAGTCTTGGCGAGAAAAAATGTTGGGTGCCATGCTTCTGCTTGCAGAAGCATGCGATGGGATCATCATGCCACCCTGCCCTTAGCTTTCGCGTGTTGGCGTTCCCGGCAGGGCGTGGCTGGCTGGGCCACCGTCGACGCTTCGCATCGGGACCGGGCTGGCCGGCACTGAGGTATGGCGTTTGATTTCCCCGTGCATCAGCCGAAAAGCCCATCTCAGCGTACGCCGGATAGTCAACGCCAGGCCATACATGCCGATTATCTGCATGCCGGAATCGGCGAGATACAGGCTGCTCTTGGGGCGAAGCAGCGCGATCAGAAATCGCAGCGGATTGTAAAAGTACAGATAGGCTATCATGATGTTGAATTGTTTTCGCCAGGGCTGAGAATGTTTCGACGCGATCACGTAATTCCCATCGATCATATACGGCTCGATCTGCTTTCGGCCGGCACTGCGGTAAACAAGCCCCTGGGAATAAGTCTCTGCATATATCTTCGAACCTGTCGCCGGCGAAATCATCAGCACCTGGAGGCTCATCGCTCCGGCCTTCCGCAGCATCCTTACCTGGTTCAACAATCCATTCGGTTTGCCCGGTGTGTAGAGTGGTTGCGAGTCGTGGTGCATCATCATGGGCATTGGAGCGATGCCCCGTTCTTGCAACAGGCGGAACGCTTCAAGTGTTTTGTTGACGTTCAGGCCTTTTTTGACCAATGCCCCGGTCATGTCTTCCACGCCCAGCCACAGCGCCCGGATGCCGGCTTTGCGCACCGTACGCAGATGGTCTTTCATTTGCAGCGTGTCGTGTACCGTAACTTCGGTACCCCATCGGAATATTTTGCTGAACGATTTTCCGTCCACGTCGGTGGCAGCCATATCTTCGATCAGTTTGATTGTCCGGTCTTTATTGTTGAAGAAGTTGTCGTCCGCGCCGAAGAAATACCGCATGCCGTACTTCCGGTAGAGCATCGCCATTTCCTCCGCGATCCGCCGGCCTGTCTTGTAGCGGAGTTGACGCTGGTTATATGCGGGAATCGGGCAGTAGGGGCAGGCAAACTTGCAGCCGAGTGTCAAAATAAGCCCGCCGATCTGGCTGTACCGGTGAACATGCCGGGCCGGGATTGCCCTTGATGCCAACGCCGTTCTTGTACTGGGCCGTTCAAGCAGGCTGTATCCGATGGTCGAGTCCGACAGTTCGTCAAGGTCGCCCAGTAGTCGCTGGATGCCGGTGTCCACCAGCTCTTCGGCTACGTTATCCTGCCGGCCTTGTGCATAGACCAGCCCGGGTATTCCGTCCAGTGCGCCGCTGTCGCGTGCCCGGAGAAACGTCGCCCGCAGCGACTCGGAGCCGATTCTTTCCGAAAGCAGAACCTCCATCATGCTCAGCAGGACATATTCTTCGCCGGTAACGGCAACGTCGGCGCCCCAGGGGTCGGCGGGGTCGGTGCTGAAAACATCCCACGGTTCATAAATGGTTTTCGGCCCGCCGACGATAATCAAAGGCCGATTCGCCGGATCGATCCTGCAGGCATCCCGAATCATCTCTTCGCACGGCCCCCAGTGCAGCCGCATGGTCGATACCATGAAAATATCGGGGATTCTGCCGTCCAGACGCATTTGGGACGGCAGAAAGTTTTTGCTCCACTGCTGGAGGACGATTCGGGTTTTGGCGAACCCGGAATCGACCATAGCCCCGCCGATGGCCCGAACGCCGGCAGGTACCATCTTCATGTCCGCGTAGATAAACGGCAGCATTCGCGTGCGATGGTCGAACGCGTAGGCGATTACGGTGGTCAGGTCGTGCTTGGGCGCGATAGCCCGCAGACGCCGACGAATATCCGT
>JAIORC010000211.1 GCA_021108335.1 Phycisphaerae bacterium | reverse complement strand
CCTTAGTGGAGGCAGCTTTGCCTATGGGCGGTCAAAATATCATAAGCGAGGCATTTTATCCACACTCACCCTGAAAAGGCAAGAAAAGATGATTTTTTTATCGCGGCGATCCGTCAATTCTGAGTCTGTAGCCGTACACAGGTTATAAACCTTTGTCCCCTTTGGCTTTTAAAGCCCGGAGTGTCGCCCCACGACCAATCGCATCAAAGCGGCGCTGCGTCTGCTCCGAAAACTTCGGATCGGTAACCGGTGTATGGCAGGTCATGCAGGCTTTGGGGCCAACTCTATTTTTACCACTCGCAAAAAACCCCTTCTTCTGGTGCTCGGCGACACTGAACCGGTGGCAGCTCTGGCAGTGCACACCGGCTAATTTCGGCGTTTTTTTGTATGTGTAAAAACCCTTCTCCATGCCGAAGCCCAGGCTGTGACAGGTTACGCAATTGGGATCGCCGGTGCGGCGGACTTTTTGCAGGCTTTTCCACGCGTTGGCATGTTTGGATTTCTTCCAAGAGGCATACCGTTTCGGGTGGCAGGAACCGCACGTGCTCGCCAGCGCGATCTCCAGGCCTTTCTTTCGTTTGGCGTCCAGGGCCTTTCGCATGGCCTGGCGTGCGTAGGCCTGGTAAAGCTCGAGCATACGCTTATCGAGCGGCCATCTGTCGTCGATTATTTCCAGGCGATACTCCATCGCGGTTATTTTTCCGACGGGGGAAATTTTCATGCCGACCACCCCAATATAGTCCGACCCGCCGACCCGCACCACCGGCTTGCCGGCCACGCTGAGCAATTTCCCATCGCTTTTCTGGGTATGACCCCAGAGAATCAAATCCGCATCGAGCCGCCCGGCGGCGGCTTCCAGGTCTGATTGACTGCCGTGAACTACAACCACCACAGCCGAGCGATTCTTCCTGAGTCCGGCGATGCGGGCATCGACGTTCCCCGGCTGACTGAAGGCCAACTGTTTGTACCGCCGGCGGGGGAAAAACATAAACGCTTCGGGACGAATATCGCTCAGCACAGCCAGCTGAACATCACCCCACGCCCGCCGCAAAACCGGCGTAATCGGCAGCGCCACGCTTTTATCTTTGGCGGCAACCGTGGTGGAAAGATATTTCGTCCTGCCCGGCTGAAGTACCTTGCGGAGGAATTTATCGTCGGCAGTCCATTCCTGGTCGCCCAGAGTAACCGCGTCGTAACCCATCAGCCGGTAACCCTTCATCACGAAGATATTCATCAGGTCGTGCGGCTCGATCCAGAACACGTCGCCGGTATCGATAAGCACGGTGTTGGGGAACGCAGCCCGGTAGCTCGCGACCAGTCCGCCACGCCTGGCCAGCCCGCCCGGCATAGGCCCGGAACAGTTGCAGACCTCCAACTTGCCGTTGGTCGCGCCGGTAACCAGCAATACAACGTCGGGCCTGCCGAAATCAAAAGGCCGTACCGCCACGGGTTTCGGCTTGGGGGCCGCCTGCCCGCCGACGGAGCCGTTACGGCCGGAGTGATTGCAACCGGCCACTCCCACCGCTACCAACAGCAGTACGCACCATTTAGTCATTTCGTTCAACCCCTGTTCCTGCTTCACGGGAAACTTCCAGACAACAACACTGGTTACAAATCGGTGCCGCCTACGAATTCAAAATTGACGGGCTATTATGAGGGGTTCTTTGCCTTCGTGTCGGCGGCAAAGAGTTTTGCCTGGTCGGTTTTGAGTTTCATCAGGTCCAGCATAAGCACGGCTGTGGTCAGTTGCAGGTCCGTCTTGTACTGGCTGGCGAGATCGGCCTGAAGCAGTTCCGGCACGAATTCCTGCAGCAAGTCGGTTTTCTGGCGAAGTGACCGCCATCGCCTCGACTGCCGCGGCGTGAGAAACACGTCCACGTCGGGGCTGACCCCCCAATCGATGGCATTTTCTTCGCGGTGCAACAGGCGACCCGACGGCAAATAGTAATAGGCTGTGGTCAGTTTCAGGTAGGCCTCCTCCCGCCGGACGGGGATAACGTTCTGCACGCTGCCCTTGCCATACGACCGCCGGCCGAGAATCATGCCGCGGTGAAGATCCTTCAACGCGCCGGATAAAATCTCCGCCGCTGATGCGCTGTTCTGATCCACCAGCACCACCAGGTTACCCTTGAGATACGTACCATTATCATCGCTATGGATGTAATGGCGGGGCACCTGTCGTCCGCGGGTGTAGACGATATCCCGGCCCTTGGGCAGAAATTCGTTGGCGACAGCGGTGGCGCTTCGCAACAGTCCGCCCGGATTGCTCCGCAGGTCCAACACCAGCGACTCGACCCCGGCAGCTTTCATTTCTTCCAGGGCGTCGTGGAGAGCCTTGGGCGTCGTACCGGTAAACTGGGTTATGCGGATATAGCCGATCTTGCGTTCAGGATTCAGCAAAAACGACCACTGCCCGTCCTTACGCCGCTGCCAGCCCTTCACCGTTACAATGCGAACCGCCTGGCGGCAAACGGGAACCACCAGGGGCTTGGGAAGGCCGCGGCGCTTGATCGTCAACTCCACCTTCGTGCCGGGCGGGCCCATTATGATCTTGATCAGTTTGTCGATGGTTTTGTTTTTGGTCGAAACATCCCCCACTTTCAGGATCAGATCGCCGGCCTTAATGCCGGCCTTGTACGCGGGGGTTCCCAGCAGAGGCGTAATCACTTTCAACGGCTCGCCGGGCTCCTTGGTAATCTGCACGCCAATACCGGTAAAATGCCCCATCGTGGACTTGTTGAAATTCGTTACGTCAAACGGCCAGATCATCGAGCTGAACTTGTCGAGTTCGCTGAGGAACCCGTCGGCAAATTCCACCGCCAGCACTTCGATGGGAATATTGACGGTTTTCTCGGAATTGAACATCACCTTGTTCAGGGCCATCAGTAACCGAACGTGATCGACCCTGTCTTTTCGCTTAACGTCCTTTATTTCCTTATCGATGGCATCGATGAATGCCTTCTGTTTGGCTTTGTCCTTCAGGCCGGCGAAGGTTTTGGCTACCTGCGGCGTCTGGGCCAGAATCTTGATGCTTTCCAGCGCCCCGCAGGTGAGCTTGCGGAAGTCCACCGGCTTGACGTAGCTGGTTCCCAGTTTGCTGATAGCCTTGCGAACCATCTGGGCGTCCACGCCGGCGACCATTTCCTTCCAGAATTCCTGGTCTTTCTCATCCTTGTCCTTCTTCGGCGTTGGGATGAGCGGCTCCTCCTTCCCATTTTCGTCGTCTTTACAATAAAGCCGCAGCACCCGAACATGACGGCGTACCTTGGTGAGTTCCGCCTTATACTTTTTATTGTTCGGCTCCAATTCCTCCAGCGTCAAATACGCGCTTAACGCGTCGATCCATTTGGCGTCTTCGATAGCCGCTCTGCCGCGATTCTCGGCATCTTTGAGCAACTCGATATACCACAACTGGTTGGCGACTTTGCCCTTCTCCGGTGCGATTTCCTTCGCGATTCGCCCGTGAATCAGTGCGATTCTCCAAGGCTTTTTGACGACCATCACCTCGATATCGGTTACCGCATCAGCCAAATCGTCCTGGACAGCCCACAGTTTCCGCGCGCCTTGCCATCGACCTTTAGGGTCGATACTTGGTGTTGCCGCCAACAACTTGATAGCCAGTAAACACTTCTGCCACCGAACTTTAACCATAACCGGGTCGATACATGGTGTTGCCCACAAATCGATGGCCTGTAGGCACTTCTGCCATCGCCCCTTCTGCCATCGCCCCCCAACCGACCACGCACGCCGGTTAATCTCCAATTGCTTCTGCCATTGATCCTTAAATGCCGCCGCGTTGATACTCTTCCACACACCACGATTAATCTCCAACTGCTTCTGGAGATTCGCCGCTATCCTGCGGAATTCCGTGGCAAATTCGCCCTTCTGCTTTTTGATAAGCCCCAGCGCGTCGGCAAGAATCTTCGAGGTCTTGTCTATTTCCGCCAGGCTCGTTACCGTCATCTCGGCGGCATCTTTGGCGCTGGACTCCTCAAAACCCGTAGCCGTACCGATCGCGTTATACGATTCGCTCAGTTGCTTTTTTATCTTCTCGCGAAATGCTTTGCCATACGGGGCTTTGTCCAATTTTTCGACGTTCTTCTGGGCAAGATACGCCCACTTGAGCCGCTGAATTTCATACTCATATTCTTTTTTGCGCTCAGCATGGCTTGCGGCAAGCCGCTTGACGTGCGATTCGAGAAGCCCAACCGCCCGGCAAACGGATTCGTCGGCGGGAGCCTGCTTTGCCACCTGGCGCAGGGTCGCCAACGCCGTGTCGAAATCGCCCCGCAAGGCCTGCTCAAGCCCCACCGTCAACCGAGACGCCGGAGAATCGGAAGCAGCCGGCTTGGCAACTTTCGCCGGTTTCGCCGGCTTGACAACCTTCGCCGGTTTCGCCGACTTGGCTACCTTCGCCGCAGCTTCATCCCCCAACACCGGGGCAACAAATAACCCCGCAACAACCAACAAAATCCATATACGATTTAAAAAAACGACCCGTTTCACGCGATTCTCCTGATTCTCCCACACTGACAAACTCTTAACCCGCATCCTCAAACAGGAGCGAAAAAAGCATTATACTCCATAAATGAATATCTGTAAGAACCATTTTCGGGAACCTTACAGATATTCGTTAAACCCGCCAAAATGGTAAATGGCATAAAATAAAATATTTTTGGGAACCGCGAAGCCACCGTTTCTGGTAAGCCTGCCCCTTGGGGGCCGGGGCTTGACCCGGCAATTGCATGGCACATGCAACAAGTTCGTCCAATTCGGGTCAACAGTGGTAAAAAACATGCTTTTCCAGAGACGTGTTATCGGAGAGGGTTTCATGAAAGAAGACTGCGTCTTCTTTTCGCCGGGTTAAAACCCGGCCTACGAAAACGGGTAAAAACAGTACCCCTCCTATGGGCAAACCGGGAATACGCGAAAAACACACGGCTCCTTGGGGGCCGTGCCACCCAGCGTGAAAAAATTTCCCGGACGGTCTACTGCTTCAGAAGAGTGGGTTCGAGCCTTTGCTGAAGCATATCCAACAGATGATGCCCGCCAGCATGCAAAGGATTACCAATCCCAGCAAAACACCTGCCAGCCATGCCCACAGCTTCGCCGTACCGAACATTCGGGTACGCAACGCCATGCCCTCGGCAATCAATAACCCCGTCGCCATCGGAACAAGACAGGTTCCCGCCTTGACCAGCAACGCCGTCTCAGAAGGCCAGATACTCGGCATTTCCATAGTCCTTTACGTTTGATGAATGACTCATCGGCAAACAGCTTCCTTGCCGCTACCATAAAAAATCCACGTTATGGTAGTTATCGGACGCTCCGGACGCCAGAGATAAATATAATTTATTTGTTGCGGATTTCGATATTCGGATTTCGGATTTGTTTCACCATTACCTGCGGTGGAGTTCCCGTTGAATGTCGCGTTGCTGCTGCTTTTTCTTGAGCGAGTCGCGCTTGTCAAAGCTCTGCTTGCCGTGTGCGATACCGAGTTCGACTTTCGCCCAGCCGTGCTTGAAATACATCGCCAGCGGCACGAGCGTCTTGCCCTTCTGGAGCACCTTGACCTGCAACAGCTGAATCTGCCGCCTGTGGAGCAGGAGCTTGCGTTTTCGCGTGGGGTTATGCTGCATCTTGTCCCCCGCCAGCGGATACAGGGCGATATTCGCCCCGATCAGCAGCACCTCGCCGTCGGTGGTAATGCGGGCGTAAGCCTCGTCGATCTTGGCCTGGCCGGCCCGGAGACTCTTGACCTCCGTACCCACAAGAGAAATGCCGCACTCGACCTTCTCCTCGATATGGTAATCGTGGAAGGCCTTGCGGTTGCCTATCCGTACGCCCTTGGGCTTAGGTTGTTCTTTCTTGCCAGCCATGATCTTCTATATAGTCCAATTGCCCGGTGCCATGCTTCTATGCGGGTGCCATGCTTCTGCTTGCAGAAGCATGCTACGCGTTGAATATAGCGGCAAATCCCCCGTCATGCCAGCGTGTGGGATCGCCTATCCCCGCCGGCAGGGTGAGTTTTTCGCCAGCCGGCTTCAAATGGCTGACACGCTTGAGCAACCCTTTGACAATTCTGCCGCCCTCGTCCGGCTCGATGCTGCACGTGCTGTAAATCATCTGCCCGCCGGGGGCTACGTACTCCGCAGCCGCCGCGGCAATAAGCTGCTGATCGCGGATGAGCGTCGAAAGGCTCTTCCCGGAGAACCGCCACCGGGCCTCGGGACGGCGAGCAAGTACGCCGGTATTGCTGCACGGCACGTCCGCCAGAACCAGATCGAAACTCCGAAAATCAAGCTCACCGATTTCCTCGGCAAGGCAGGTCTTGACGATATCAATGCCAAGCCGCCGGCAATTATCGTCGATTTTGTTGAGCTTTTCACGCGAAACGTCGACGGCAACGATCTCGCCGCGATTTTCCATTCGCTCGGCGATGTGGGTGGTTTTCGTACCCGGGGCTGCGCAGAAATCCAGCACCCGCACGCCGGGCTTGATCTTCGCGTTCAGCACCACAGCCGTCGCGGTAGGGTCCTGCGGCTGGATAAGCCCGTCGGCAAACGCCCGCAGGCCGGTGATATTCGCACCACTCGGCAGCACGACGCTACAGCCATTTTCGTGCAGTTTTGCGTCAATACCGTCGGCCTGCAAATTCGCGACGACAGATTCGGCATCGCTGCGCAGGCGATTGACGCGGCAGATTAATGGCGGGCGGGCACAGGTCTGCTCGGCAACGGCAATCGCCGCTTCGAGCGAGCCGAACTGCTCGATCCATCGCTCTGCCAGCTCCTCCGGCAGCGAGTAGGCCTCGGCAAGATAGTCCGCCGGTCGCTTGGCTGGGTCGCAAAAAATGTTCCGCCCGATACGGCGGATTTTGGTTTCGCTTATCGGCACGAGATTCCTCGCCGGGGCCGGCTCCAACGCCCGCTCGATAGGTGCCGACATCTCGCGCACCAGCGTCCGCAGCAGGCCATTGACCAGACCGCTCTGCCGCTTGTGATGGATGTGGACAATCTGGTTGACCGCTTGATCGACCGCGGCAAATACGGGAATCCGCTGGAGATACAATATCTGGTAGACAGCCACTTGCAGAACCGCCCGTACCGGCGAGGGCAGCTTCTTGCCGGGCTGACGGAGATACGCCCGCAAAACCGCGTCGAGCGTGCCACGCCGGCGGACGACGCCAATCGTCAACTCGTGGGCCAGGCCCCGATCTTCAGCGGACAGGTCGCACTCAGCCAGCAGACGACTCAGATGGGCCGAAATGTTACCGCTTTTGTCACGCAGGGCGCGAACCGCTATTGCTCTTGCATCCATACTCATGTCTTATCGATCTCCGGGGCTGTAAACCTGCCGCCGTGGACAACCCTATACCCATTACAAAAATCTTTCCAGCTCATCATACGTTTGCCGGCTGGCTTTATTTCCAGAATCCGCAGCCGCCCCTCGCCGGTGGAAATACACAAATCCGGCTCGATGAGTCCCGGGGCGATATCCGCCTGCCCGTCAATCGGCTCGGCGGCACCGATGGTAACGGGAATCTTCTTGCCGCTGAGACGGTGAAACACCGCCTGCCCGCCCGGCCAGGGATAGCTGCCGCGAATTATCCGGGCGATTCTCTCTGCCGGGGCGGAAAAGTCAAGCCATCCGTCAATTTTCTTCAACTTCGGGGCGAACGTTACCTTACTGCCGTCCTGCTCGACAGCCTGGGCAGTACCGTTTTTCAGCGTGTCAAGCGTCTTGAGCACCAGCTCCGCGCCCATGTCCGCGAGCCGGATGCGGAGTTCATCCGCCCGTTCGTCCGGGCCTATGTCCGTTTCGGTGGTGAAGTAGACAGGCCCGGCGTCCATCTTGTCTATCAGGGAAAACGTGCTGACCCCCGTCCGGCCCATGCCGCGAAAAATCGCCCAGTTGACAGGCCCCGCCCCGCGCAGCTCCGGCAGTATCGAGGCATGGAGGTTGAACGCGCCCAGCCGGGCTGTCTGCCGGACGGCTGGGCCTATGAACTGCCCGAATTCCACGACGCACTGCACGTCTGCCTGCTTTTCGGCAAGATGGGCCACGATGTCCGGCGCGTTAATATCGGCGCAGGGCAGGACATCCAACCCAGCCTCTTCGGCAGCCTGCTCAATCGGCGTGAGGCGCAGCTTCCCGCCGCGACCGGCCCGCCGGGGCGGCTGGGTTACGACCGCCACCACCTCGTGCCCGGCGGCCAACACCGCCTCAAACGTCCGCAACGCAAACGTGCCGCTTCCGATAAATACTATTCGCATACGCACATTTTCCCAGCCCCGCCTGCGATCTTCTTCAGTTGCTCAACAACATATTCGTAGTCCTCAGCCGTCATGCGATTGTGCAGCGGGATGGCCATCGAGTTCCGGTCGGCAGCCCAGGCGTTGGGGCAATCCTCCGGCTTCAAGCCGAAGCGATCGCGATACAGCCCCAACGCGTGCACGGCGTGAGTGCCGGGACGCGTGGCGATTCCGACCATTTTCAGACGTTCCATAATCACATTCCGCGGCTGCGGCGAGCGTTCCGGATCTACCCACGTTACAAACGCCTGGTACGCGTGGCGGCAATCAGCCGGCGCTGTCGGACAGCGCAGCCAGTCCAGCCCCGCGAGTTCCCGGCGGTAGAAATCGGCCCAGTGGTTTCGCTCGTCTATAAACGCGTCGAGCTTGCCCAACTGCACCAGCCCGACCGCTCCCTGCAGATCGGTCATGCGGTAATTGTATCCCAGCACGTTGAACTCCGGCAGCAGGTAAGGCCTCGGCCCGTGGAGCCGCTGAGCCTCGGAAATTTCCGCCCCGTGGTTACGCATCTTGTCCATGGTCGCAGCCAGGGCGTCGTCGTTGGTTACAACCATGCCGCCCTCGCCGGTGGAAATGCTCTTGCGGGGATGGAAGGAAAACGCACCCGCCACGCCAAACGTACCGAGAGGCCGACCTTTGTAGGCAGCGCCGGCGCCACAGGCGGCATCTTCGACAATCGGTATATCCCCGGTAACTTCGCGTAGAGCGTCGATATCCGCCGGCAGGCCGAACAGATGCACAGCTATAACCGCACGGGTTTTGTCGGTAATCTTCGCAGCCACCGAAGCCGGGTCGATGTTGAACGTTTCCGGGTCGATATCGACGAAAATCGGCGTAGCCCGGCAATAAAGCACCGCGTTGGCCGTCGCGATCCACGTAAAGGCCGGCACGATTACCTCGTCGCCCGGCTTAATGTCCATCGCCGCGAGAATCAGGTGCAACGCGGTAGAGCAACTGCTCGTCGCCAGTGCATGCCCAGCCTCGTGTCGCTCGGCGAAGGCCTTCTCGAACTCCGCAACCTTAGGCCCCTGCGTCATCCAGCCGGTCTCAAAACACTCCCGACACGCCTGGAACTCTTCCTCGCCCACCGCCGGGGTGGCAATATGTACGATCCTCTGATTACTCAACTTGAATTTCCTTTGCCGGATGGGCCGGCTGATTCGTGATAAATGCACATGCATATCGCCCAATCGGCGACAATGCCGGGCGCTTTGGCAATTCCGTTCCGCCGCGGGAGTTACGTCGCCGGGGGCAGGATTATGTGCAGGCTTAGTTTGCGGCTGGCGGCATATTCGATCCACGGTACGCCGAACGGCTGGATGAACGCCTCGCCGGCCCGCAGTTCTCTGCTTCCGCCGGCCCAGTTGATCCGCCCCTCGCCGCTCACGCAAACCACCAGCGCGAAAGGCCGCGGCAAGCTCAATTGCATCCGCGTGATTATCTCCGCCTGCCATACCGCAAACGAACCGGTCTTGTCTTCCCCGGCAACCTCGGCACAATAGCCCTCGTCGCTCCGGCGGAGAACCAATCCCTCCTGCTTCGCCTGGCAAAACAGATCGTCGCGTGACATAGCCGTTACGTCAAAGGCGTCCGGGGCGGCAGCGACGAGAGTTTCGGCGGCATCGGCGGCCTGGGTCTTGAGCATGAACAATCCCGCCGACGCCATAACCGGCATATGCGGCGGAATGAAATAAGTTTGGCCGGGTTGAACCGGCAGGCTGTGCAGCATCTCCTCCAGGGCGGCGGGCTTTTTCTTCTTCGCAGCCGCGGCGAACAATTTGGCGGTAACGCCCTCCTGGAATCCCAGCAGAATAGCCGGCGGCTGACCACCAACTTCCCGCGTGCCAAGAATGGTCCAGACCTCGCCGTGGGACAGACAGCAGACCTGGGCTTTTTCGGCATAGTCAACCAGCTTCGCCTGGATACCCAGCGACCGGCTGTGCGAGGCTATATATTCCTCGCCCAGCAGGAACTCCGCCTGGTCGTCCAGCAGCTCCGCAAGCAGCGGGCCAGTCAGGCCGCCGGACTCTATCGTGCGGCTAAGTCCCTCGTTGAGGCTTGATACCTCGGAATCGCCGCCCGCGGGATTAACCGACGCCAGCCATTCCTCGGAAAAATAGTCGTCCTCCTCGGGCAACACCCTGAGAAAGCGATTCAGCAGCATTCCGCCGGCATATTGCCGCCGGACGCGATTCGGTTCAAAAAATATCGGATGCAACAAACTCATGATAATCTCCCACTTTCAGTTGCCGACAGCATAAATTCTTATCGTCATGGGAACAAGCTAAATTCAAAGCGGGTGGATTTATCCGCCGCCCTTGCGTATACTATCGGCCTCGCCACGGAGGGCATTTCGTTGGTTTTCACGGAAGATTCGAGATTTTTTTGATATTTTTACCGTGCCATGAGGATGCAATTGATGAAACGAATCTGTCTCACGGCGACAGCCCTGATAATAGCCTTGGCCTCGGCAGGCTGCGAGGACGACAAAAAGGTCGCCCCCGCCGCGCCAAAACAGGTAGCCCCCGCCGACGCCAAAACTCCCAAGCCGCCGCCAAAGCGGCAAGGCAACGCCATCGCCGACGGTAAAGTCGTCGGCAAACTGCTGCTGCCGGATATGAACACCACCCCGTTCCTCACGCGGGAAAACTTCGTAACGCAATGGCTGGTGCTGGGGCCTTTCGAATTCCAGAATACCGCCTTCGGAGGAGGCCGCCAGAAACCGGCCATCGATCACGAATTCGTCAAAGCCGAAGCCATGCTCGACGGAAAGCAGAACGTCGCATCGCCGGCGGGCTGGCAGGTAGTGGATTTTCAAAGCGCCACGCCAGCCGGCAGGGTAGACTTCGCCTCGCCGCTGAAAACATCCAAACACGCCGCCGCATACGCAATCGCATGGCTGGACTGCCCGAAGAAAATCACCGCCACCCTGCAACTCGGCAGCAGCGACTATTTAAAGGTATGGCTAAACGGTAAACCCCTGCACACACGCAAAACCAACCGCCGCCAGTGCCGATGGGATCAGGACGCAGTCAAAAACGTAACGCTCAAGAAGGGGCTGAATCGCATCGTAGTCAAAGCCGTAAACGTCAACAGCGGCTGGGATTTCTACCTCCGCCTCACCGACAAAAACAACAAACCAATCACAGTCAAACCCCCAGAAAAATAAAAACCACCAGGCGTTTTTGGTAATTGTAATTAAATATCGGGTGGTCTCCTGGGGGATAAATCTCAGTGTTTGGCGCCCGCCGCCTCAAGCAGCTCGACGACTTCCATATTGCGAATGCCGCAACGCAATTCCACCTCTTCTGCCGCCATCAAAGCCGTTTTGCCTTTTTTATCTCTGGCGTTTACATCGGCACCCTTATCCAGCAACAGTTTAACGACTTCCGTATTCTCATAAAACGATGCCGCCGCCATCAAAGCCGTTCTGCCTTTTTTATCTTTGGCGTTCACATCAACACCCTTATCCAGCAACAATTGGACGACGTTCGTATTCTCATAACACGATGCTGCCGCTATCAAGACTGTTCTGCCTTTTTTGTCTTTGGCGTTCGCGTCGGCACCTTTGTCCAGCAACAGCTTGACGGGTTTCGTGTCACTATACCGTGCCGCCTCCGTCAAGGCCGTTCTGCCTTTTTTATCTCTGGCATTTACGTCAGCACCCTTGTCCAGCAACAGCTTGACGATTTTCATGTTATAACACCGTGTCGCCTCCATCAAAGCCGTTCTGCCTTTTTTATCTCTGGCGTTTACGTCAGCCCCCTTGTCCAACAACAGTTTGACGACTTCCGTATTCTTCTCATTCCACGAAGCCGCCATCAAGGCCGTGTCGCCGTCTTTGGTTTTGGCGTTTACACCGTCAGCACCCTTGTCCAGCAACAGCTTGACGATTTCCGTATTGCCTCCCTTCGAAGCCGCCATCAAAACTGTGTAGCCGTCTTTGGTTTTGGCGTTTACGCCGTTAGCACCCTTGCCCAGCAACAACTTGACGATTTCCGTATTGCCTCCCTCCGAAGCCGCCATCAAAACTGTGTAGTCGTCTTTGGTTTTGGCTTTTACGTCCGCACCCTTGTCCAGAAACATCTTGACGGTCTCCACATTGCCTGCCCATGAAGCCAACATCAGAGCCGTGTAGCCGTCTTTGGTTTTGGCTTTTACGTCCGCACCCTTGTCCAGAAACATCTTGACGGTCTCCGCATTGCCTGCCCGTGAAGCCGACATTAGAGCCGTGTAGCCGTCCTTGTCTCTGGTTTTTACATCGGCGCCCTTGTCCAGAAACATCTTGACGACTTCCGCATTGTCTTTCCACCGGGCCACCATCACCAAAGCCGTTCTGCCATGTTTGTCTGCGGCGTTCACATCTGCGACCTTACCCAACAATAGCTTGACAATCTCCGCATTTGAAGCCGCCATCAAAACCGTGCTGCCGCTTGGGGTTTTGGCGTTTACATCCGCACCATTGTCCAATAACAGTTTAACGGTCTCCACATTTCCACCCATCAAAGCCGCCATCAAAACCGTGCCACCCCACACATTTTTGGCGTTTACATCCGCACCATTGTCCAATAACAATTTTACGATTTTTGTATAGCCTCCCCTCGAAGCTCTCATCAAAAGCGTTCTGCCGTCTTCGTCAGTGGCGTTTATATCAGCGCCATTGTCCAGTAACAGTTTGATGACTTCCGTATTCTCATAAAACGATACCAGCGTCAAAGCAGTATGGCCGTATTTGTCCTTGGCGTTTACATCGACACCCTTGCCCAACAATAGTTTGACGATCTTCGTCCAACCATACTGCGATGCCTTCATCAAGACCGTTGTGCCTTTTTTATCTGCAGCATTTGCATCAGCACCTTTGTCCAATAACAACTTGACAACTGGCGCATCGTCTTTCCACGATGTCGCCTGTGCCGCCGCCACCATCAAAACCGTTCTGCCGTTTTCGTCTCTGGCGTTTATGTCAACGCCTTTGTCCAGCAACAGCTTGACAGTCTCCACATTGTCATGCCCCGATACCCGCATCAAGACCGTTTTGCCTTCTTTATCTCTGGCGTTTACATCAGCACCCCTGTCCAGCAACAGCTTGACGACTTCCGTATTCTCATAACACGATACCAGCGCCAAAGCAGTATCGCCGTATTTGTCTCTGGCGTTTACGTTGACACCCTTGCCCAGCAACAGCTTGACCACTTCCGCACTGTCTCCCTCCGAAGCCGCCATCAAGACCGTATAGCCATATTTGGTTTTGGCTTTTACATCAGCACCCTTGTCCAGCAATAGCTTGGCGACTTCCGTGTGCCCTTCCCTCAAAGCCGCCATCAAAGCCGTGCTGCCTCTTGTGGTTTTGGCGTTTACGTCGTCAGCCCCCTTACCCAACATCAGCTTGACGAGCTCCGCGTTGCCTCCCTTCGAAGCCGCCATCAAAACCGTGTAGCCGTCTTTGGCTTTGGTTTTTACATCGGCACCCTTATCCAGTAACAGTTTGACGACTTCCGTATAATCAACCCGCAAAGCTATCATCAAGGCCGTTTTGCCTTTTTTATCTGTGGCTTTTACATCGGCACCCTTGTCCAGCAACAGCTTGACGGTCTCCGTACAGCCCCTCCATGATGCCTTCATCAAAGCCGTGTCGCCGTTTTCGTTTCTGGCGTTCACGTCAATTCCGGCTTGGAGAAGTTTCTTTACTTCCGCCGTATCTCCATCCTCGGCGGCAGTGACAAGTTTTTCGGCTGCCTTGGCGGGGGCCTTGTGGGAGATTGTAGTGGTATCGGTCTGGTTGTTGTCGTGCTTGGCCTGGCCGCTATCGTCGGCTTGCTTGTCTCTCGAACAGCCTACGCCGCATGCCAGAATCAGCCCTACGGCGACGAGTTTGACGATGTTGGTTTTCATTCGAATCTCCATGGATATTCTCCCGTAAAAGAAAGCTGTCGCCTTCTTTTCGCCGGGTCAAGACCCGGCCTACAGTTGTAGGGTAAATACTCCCGCCCACGCGTGGGTGAACCACGTGGGCAAGCCTGCCTTCGGCAAAACCACCGGCCCTGCTCGAAAGGCATGCTACATATTGCTCCGCAGGCCGTCGGATAGGCTTGGGACTGTGCGGCTCAGGCGGGAGCGTTCTATCAGCAT
>JAIORC010000287.1 GCA_021108335.1 Phycisphaerae bacterium | reverse complement strand
GCCCAATGGGCGCCGAAGACCTGACCACCTATAAATGGATAGTAACCGGCGAAGGGCACATCCGGGAATAACGCGCGGGCATGTCCCGTGGTGGCTTGGGAAGGCCACCGCGCTGGAATAAATTGCCGGGGGAAATACACCTGTTTGGGTGGCATGGCTTGCTTGCAAGCCATGTGTGCGTGACGATTTTGGACCATTTTCGTGGCGCCACGAAAATGGCGTCTCTCGGCAGCGGGCCGGGTGCCATGGCGGGAGCGAAGCGACAGCCACGATGTTTTTTCAAGCCTGTGTCACCCGTCTCCCGTCATTTATTTTGGCGGTTTTTGCAGGAAATCCGTTGGGCGGTGATAGGTATAGCGTTTGAATACTGTCGCGAAGTATTGGCTGGACGCGAAACCAAGCCGGAAGGCGACATCCGTTACGGAAAAACCGCCGCTTACAAGCATCTCCTCAGCCCGTGCGATCTTTCTGCGAAGTATATATTCCGCCGGCGGCATACCGACCTGCCGGCGAAATTTCGCCTTGAACCACGAGACGGAAAGGTTCATCCACTCAGCCAGCTCGCCGACGCCGAGCGGCTCATCCAGATGGCTGTCAATGTATTCGAGTATCTGGTTAGCGTCGTCGGAGCGATCGCGAACGGGTTCCCGCTGGGTACAGGCGATCACCTCCAGCAAAAGTTCCACGATGCTCGCGGAGACAGCCAGCTTTCTCAGCGATGGCGGCAATCGGAAATAGGCTGCGAAAACGTCGTCAAAAAGCGCCGCCAGCCGTGGTGAGCCGGCGAAGTATCGCTTCTTGATGCCCAGCAGGCTTTTCAGCAGCGGCGCGGCGTCTTTTTGCGAAGCCGTCAGAAACCTGCCAGCCTTTGGATTAGTATTCACCCAAATCCAGTAAAGAATTCCCTTTTCCTCGGGATATTGCCCCGTGCTGTGCTGCTCGTTGGGCTGGGTCACGAATACGTCGTTGCTGCCGAGGGCGTAGTTTTTGCCGCCCGCTCGATACATCTGTCTGCCCCTGGCTAAGTAGCAGATTTCCACTACGTCCTCGTGGGCGTGCGTTTCAAGCCCTCCCCTGGCCCGCGAGTAATTGTATCGTCCAATCTCAGGTACGCTGCCGGAAAGATGAATGTCCTTGAAATGCAGTACCGTCCGCCGACGGGAAAAGATGGGCTTCGAACCAGGCATGTTCAATATCGTACTGCCAAACGATATCAAAAGCAATCCAATATCGAATCGCTTATCATGGAGTTTAGTGATGGCGAACATGGAGTTAATCTGTTTACGTCCCAATGTGACAGCCTTGCCGGGCTGTCGCGCGATACGACTTCAACCGGTATTGAAAGGCAAACGCAAATGACCAGCAGAGAGATAGTCAAACGCACGATACGTTTTGAGAATCCCCCCAGATTACCGCATGGCTTTCCGGAGAAGTACGGCTCGGATTTCGCGGGGGCCGGCATGGCTCCTTCGGTTGATGCCCGTCCCGAAAGCGGTGCCGATGAATGGGGCGCAATTTGGCACAATCTCGGCATCAGCAACTTTGGTGAGGTAAGGGAATATCCACTGAAAGACTGGGCGGACTATGAGAAATTGAATATCCCTGATATCAATGAGCCAAGCCGATGGAAAAGCCTTGAGGACGCCAGGCAACTCGCCGGCGATAAGTTCCTGATAGGCAGCGGCGTTTCGCTGTATGAGAGAATACACTTTCTGCGGGGGCTGGAAAATACATGGGTCGACATTTACGAATCGCCGCAGGAACTTGGGCGATTAATTGACCTGCTCGTCGAAATGAATCTTGTGGCAATCAAACGCTATGCCGCGGCGGGCTGTGACGGTTATATGTTCTGCGATGACTGGGGACTTCAGGATCGCCTGATGATCTCGCCGGAAAAATGGCGTGAAATATGGAAGCCGCGCTACGCCCGCGTATACAAAGCCGCTCACGAAGCGGGGCTGCTTACGTTACTGCACAGTTGCGGATATATTGTAGACATCCTCGACGATCTCATCGAAATTGGCTTGGATGTGATTCAAATGGACCAGCAGGTGAATATGGGACTGGAGCTGCTGGGCGAGCGGTTCGGCGGGCGGCTTACGTTCTGGTGCCCGGTTGATATCCAGGCGGTCATGCCTCACGCGAGCCTCGACGAAATCCGCGCGTATTGTCGAAAGATGGTTAAATGCCTGGGCCAGCCTGAAGGGGGATTCATGGCACAATGGTACTCCGACCCTGCCGCCGTCGGCCATAGCGAGGAAGCTATCGATGCGATGTGCCAGGAGTTCATGGCCATCGGGATTTCAGAAAACGCTTTAACATAATAAGGATGCATACGATGACATCACGTGAACGAGTTTTCAGGACGTTGGAATTTAACAAGCCGGATTGTGCGCCGCGGTGTCTCTGGCGGCTGCCTTGGGTGGAGATGTTCGCCGCCGAGCAGCTCGAGGCGGTGCTGGGTGAATTCCCGGAAGATTTTACCGGCCCAACGGAACCTGTTTTTCCGCCCGGCGAACGTTGCCGCGGCATCCAGAATAGAAAGGGGACATACGTTGACGACTGGGGCTGTCCGTGGGAAGTTGCCGAAGACGGCGTGAGCGGCGAAGTGAGGCAGCCGCCGCTGGCGGATTGGTCTGCCCTGGACGGTTTCGCTCCGCCGTGGGAAATTTTGCAGGCTGCCGACTGGGACGCGGTCAACCGTTCCCAGGAAAAGAACCTCGCCAGCCAGCCGAAGTTCATGCTCTGCGGCACGACGATCAGGCCGTTCGAGCGGATGCAGTTTCTGCGGGGCAGCGAGAATCTCTTCATGGATTTGGGATACGACTCCGCCGAGTTCCGCCGGCTGCGTGAAATGGTGCATGAATTCAATCTCAGAGAGTTGGAAGGCTGGGTGAAAACTGATTGCGACGGCCTGAGTTTTATGGACGACTGGGGCTCGCAGACGGCGCTGCTGATTTCGCCGGCGATGTGGCGGGAGGTGTTCAAGCCGCTCTACAAAGAATACTGCGACATGATCCACGCCGCCGGCAAAAAGGTATTCTTCCATAGCGACGGGCACATATTCGACATTTACGAAGACTTGATCGAAATCGGCATCGATGCGGTAAACAGCCAGTTATTCTGCATGGACATCGAGGAGATAGGCCGGCGATTCAAAGGCCGCATTACTTTCTGGGGCGAAATTGACCGCCAGCATATTCTGCCGCTAGGTACGGTCGAGGACGTTCGAAAAGCAGTCAGCCGTGCCCGCCGCGCACTTGACGACGGAACCGGCGGCGTTATTGCCCAGTGCGAATGGGGCTCTGACAATCCCATGGAAAACATCCGCGAAGTATTCAAGGCCTGGCAGACGCCAATCGAGGAGCTGCCGTAACGCCTGCCCCTACGCCGCGGCGAGAGACGGGTGGCCCGGTGGCCCCCAGGGGGCTTGTTACGGATTCCATCATGGCGACCTCTTCAATAAGTCATGACACCCATGTCATGGTTATCGTCTTTGTCGCCGACCATGTCTGTGAATAAGGCTTTAAGGTCCTTTTCAACTCGCTCGTCCAATTCGTTTGCCTTGATTCGACCGGAATAGACATCTGTTACTACCACTCGTAGCAGAATCGTTGCCCTTTGGACAAAGCGGATGTTATCCTTGAGATTGTTGACGTCGTGAGAGGCGTCCGATGCGGGAGCAAGAAACCATCTCCCGTCAATTCGTTTCAACATGATCGAAGACGTATATGATATCCCCCCAGAGACTCTCCTGTTCCCACGAATCTCGGCGGTATCCCCGTTCTCTCTGATAGACGCTTCGGGAAACCAGGAGGTGTCAAAAAATATGATTCCGCCCCTTACTTCTTTCAGCGTCGCAGTAACGTCTTCGCCGTAGATAGCAATCGCTGCTTTACGCAGACGCGACTGAGTAACAAGGTAATCAAATTGGTACTTCAGTAATTCTCCAAATCCGCCTTCTATCTTATGGCAAGCATGAAACTCCGTGGGGTCATTGTTTTCCACAGCGGAATACATTCTATCCAGAAGTGCGCGTGGGCTATCAGCGCCAACCGGACAAGTTTTTGTTTCGGTTGGACGAGGCGGTTTCCCGCAGCCACCAGGAACTAACAGCTGCACCACCAGTATGATCGCGGTAGTCGCGGCGATAATGTTCTTCTGTCTGGTCATGATATTATGAGCTTTGTTGATATCCCCCGCATTTCCGCATGCTTCTGCCTGGGGAAGCATGCTTGTTACGGATTCCATCATGGTGATCACTTCGGCCTCGCCGTGTCACCCGCCTCCGATTTTGCTGCGCACTTCGTCTTGAGTGCCTTCCATTCGGCGATGTAATCGTCATAGCCCTTTCGATAAGGCATGGACACAAGCTCCAAAACGTCGATTTCTCTCAACTCGTGCCAACAGTGCCAGCGAATCGCATTATTAGAATCACTCAAATGCCTTATCAAGACTTCACGGATGGCTCGGGGGCCATTGACTTCTATCAATATCGTCAGCCCGGAACACCGGTGGCGATAGTCAAAACTACGGAGCAGTTCTCTGGCTACCGGATTCGCTGCCTTACCATGCTTTATTACCGCTTTTTCCAAGGCAGGGATACCGATATAACCCGGTTCCTCTCCCTGCACCAATTCGATCTCCCAATCCGCATATGCGTTTTCTGCATATGCGTCAAGCAGGTCTTGCTTGGCCATTTCCAGAGAGTTACATCCACTTGCGATTATCGCTAGAATAAGCACTATTGGCAGATATGTTCTTCTTTTCGATATGCAGTGATTCTTCATTTTTTCTCCTTCTTATCCACCTTGCAGAACCTACGGACTCAGCCCAATCAACAGCAGGCCGGGGCTTGCCACAGCAATTGCATGGTACATGCAATTATTATCTTCGTCGGTATGCCCCCTGTAATTTCCCATGAAAGAAGGCCTAACGCCTTCTTTTCGCCGGGTCAAAACCCGGCCTGCCAAAACTGTAAAAACTATCTCGGCGGGTAGGTGAATTGGTAAATGGATATTCCCGCGCGCCCCGGTTTTTAATTATCCGAGCTTTGGTTTACCAGGCTCATTCTGCCGGAGTCGATTTTGAATTCCGGTACGCCTTCGGGCCAGAGCGTCAGCATTACGCCGTAGTCGTCGTCGCCGGAGTATCGCCGGTCGTACATTACGGTCAGCCCGACATTCCAACGCGGCAGCTTGCGGATAATCGTAACCCGTGTGCCGTTGTTGACCCCACCGCGATAGGTGAAGTCGTACTGCTCGAAGAGCCTGACGGTGTACTTCTTGCTGATTTTGTACTCAGCCCCGATGGTACCCACGGCTGAGTCCAGCTCCTTATTGTAGCGGATGCCGGCGTAATAGCTCAGCCGCGGGTCGCGTTTAACGGAGATTCCAGCGTTGACCAGATCGCACTGCCCATCGCCCAGGTCGTAATTCATGTCGGCCAGGAAAGCGACGGAGTCAGAAATATTCCAGGTGTAATCCACATTGATGAAAGGCCTCTGCCGACTGTATTCCGGACGGGAGAAATACAGCTTCCCGTTGCCCCGGCGGCCGTATTCGTCGTGGGCAAACCAACCGCCGACAACGTTCAACCGCATCCAGTCCACCGTCCGCTGATTGCCCTCCGGGCCTCGCTTGGTCTGCAACCGTTGAGAAATGCCGAAGCTCGCGCCGCTGTTCTCGCGAATGTATTGCTCGACATTCGGGTCCAGCGGGTAAAGCTCCTGCGGGGAAACATTCGTCGCCGAGGTGTAGGCTACCACTTCCGGGGTGATGATGTGCTTGAGGCGGTGGACGTCCCACAGCCGGCTGTCAACATTGTCGTATATCTTCCAGAAGCTCATATTTGACCGCACGCCCAGCTGTCCGTAGAAGCGGCAGTTATCGCCGCGGTCACCGTCGCCGGGAATCGGCAGTCTCTCTCGCTGCCAGTTATATTCCGACGGCGTATTGTTCATCGCCATTCGCTCGTCCAGCGTGGGAGTATCGCTCCAGTACGTAAACCGCCCACTCGCATACGGCACGACATTCAGCGGGCCCATGCCGGTGGCGATTTGCAGCGGCATGTCGATCTCATGCCGCGTGTCGAACCTCGCCATCGCGCTGCTGCGAACCGACGGGTCGGTCTGATCGTCCATTCGATACCGTTTTGTGCCCATCCTCGCCTCGCCGAAGTAGGTCAGGCGGTCGTCAAGCAGCGACTGGCCGATCAAATAACCCGCGACCTCGGGGTAGGATTCCGTCTGGGTCAGGAAATCGTTAAGCCGGACTTTCATCAGCGCAGTAAGGGCCCAGTTGTCCCGCTGCTTCTTGGCGTAAATCAGGTTTTCCTGTTCCTTGCCGGCCCAGTATTCGTCGGGGAAAAACTCTTCCAGGAAGTTGCGGTCGCACATCAGACTTTGTTCGACCTGAATCTGCCAATCCCGCGGCAGGTATTCTTTGTGCCTCATCAGCAGGCGGCCGCGATTGTGCTGGGCTTCGATGTTTTTCCGCTCGTTGCCGAAATCATCCTCGCCCTTGCGGTCGTAGACGCCATCAATCTTGAAATATCCGCTGTACTGGCGATTTTCCTCCCGCCGCTGGTAGTCGCCGTCAATGCCGACAATCACGCCCTTTTCGTAAACGTCAAAGTTCAACTTGGCCGAAAGCCCCTTGGGCGGAATCAGCCCCAGCAGGCGGAACAAATGCCACTGCGTCTCCACGCCATATCCAAAATCGCCGTACCGCCCCGCACTTGCCTTCCGCAGCGCGCTGTGGCCTTCCTGGAAACTGTGCCGGCCACTCCACATGGGAAGTACGTGCACGCCGCGAAGGTCGAACCAGCCGTCCTTGAACTCCATACTTGTGTGCCGCTCACCGAGTTTTTCGCCTTCCTTGTCGTAGGGCGTATCGTCCCGGAAGGTTATTTGCTTGGCGTTGATGCTGTAAGTGGGCGTCTTGAAATCGCTTGAGGACACCACCGCGTCGTAGAATTTGATTTCCCGCGGCGAGAGCATCTTCGCCCGGCTGGCGCGGAGATAGATCGGGATATTCCGCTGTTCCTGAATGGTGCGGAATACCGGTTTGAGAATCACCGCTTTTTCGTGGACGAAGTCGTAGTAGGCGCTTTTGGCGCTCATCTGCCGCTCGCCCCGCCGGATAATCACGTCGCCGGTGAGGTAGACGCCTTCGATGGCTTCGCCGCCCATGCCGACCAACGGCGGTGCATAGGGCGCGCGAGAGTCTGTTTTTTGCTTTTTTCTGGCGCTGACGAAAATAACCGCCGAGTTCGCCCGAAGCGTTATATACGCACTGCTTTTCGGCGATCCCTGGGAAATAACCACTTTGCCTTTGGCGATGGCCATCCGCAGGTCAGTGGCTTTGCCGTCCCGCATTTCCTTTTCGGTTACGATAGTCAGCCCGCCGGGGGCTGAAACCTGGACCGGCGCTACGACCAGCGCGGGTGCTTTTTCGGGGGACAGTTTCTTCTCCGGCTCGACCTTGGCATCGCTGATCCGCCCGGTGCTTTTGGCCGCTGTCTTCCTGGCCTTGCCCCGCCGCCCCGCCGCCCTGAGGTCTTCCAGCCGCTGAACGCCATCGTTCGGGCCTTTGCCCTCGGCCGCAGCTACCCTGGCCTTGGGTTTTTCTTCGCTGGCGGAACGACGAACCACCACGGGCTTGTCCGACGGCGGCGTTACGCCCCGCTTTGTCGCCCGTGTCCGCCATTGTTTGACCATTCGGGCTTCGTCCTTTCGCAACTGGACCGCCCGGCGGTAGAGAGGTTGATTCTTAAGCGGCTTATCCGAATCCCGCTCGGTAGCCTTCATCGTAAGTCGCCCCTGGACATGCAGCTTTACGAGCATCAGCTTGTCGGTCGTGCTGGTACCGTCCTTGTCGATAACCTGCGCATCGTCCTCGACATAAATAGTTATGTCATGACGGATAGCCTTGCCGCTGCGGTGAGTCTTGATCCAGACGACCGCCTTCCGCCCGCTGATCTGCCGGTCGCCGACGGTCAGCCGGAAATTGCCCGAAATCACGGATACCGGCTGCTTGTCATCTACGAAGTGGTTGATCTGCTGGCCGGTGATCCTGGCGTCGTACTGGAGATACTCAATCGGCTCAACCCGAGACGCCGCCCGGGCGCACAGGCCACCCCCAATAGAAACCATAACCACAACGAGCCATAGCAGGCTCGATCGATGTCGTTGCTCAATCATATTTCTTTCTCTCCGCGGCACCTGGTAAGCCGCGGCTTGAATCCTGGTCCGATTCCAGAACCATTTGCTACGCAATCCGAGTATGGTAAAGAAATCACCCCCTGTTTGTCGATAGTAAAACGTTGGGTTTTTCAGGGTTTCTCTGCGCCCGTACAACCCCATCTCCGAGCAAATCACGCAAAAACAGGCTGATATTGCCTTATCCGCCGCAAAAATCCGAAAATTATTGTTGTGGGGAAATTTTGTGGGAAAATGCCGGGAAGCTCAAAATTCTTCAATTTCCTCATTTTTCGCCGGGCATTTCGACGTCCAGCACTTCGGCGTCGTTTCTGGCGATGATTTTGCCCCCTGGCGGTATGATGACGAAATCGTCGTCCCAGTCGCCGGCGAAGAGTTTTTTCAGCAGCGTCAATTTTCCCTGGCGGAGTTCAAATTGCCAATTCTTGTCGGCTGCCTTTTGCCGGGACGCCTCGATAATGGCGGACTCGTCGCAGGTGCCCATTTCCAGGTAGCAGAGTTTCGAATAGGCCTGCTCCCACCCGCCGAGGGTTTCGAGAATGTAGTCGGCGTTGTCCTTGCCGTGTTTGGCGACCATCTCTTCGTAAGATTCGGTCAGGCCCAGCTTTGCCATCACGCCTTGCTGCCCGTAGGCGGGCTTCTCCAATTGCCCCTCGCCGGAATCGTTCCGCTCCACCCAGCCGGTGGTGTGAAAATAAGTGCCCGGATTCGCGTCGAAATATTCCCGGTAGCCGCCGCGCGAACCAAAAAACAGCGTGATGCAGTCGTGGGCCTTGGGAATCACCAGCGGCAGGGGCCCGGCGGTAACGCCAACCAACCCGTCGTTGCAGCGGGCATAGCCAAGCAGTATCGCGTCATAGCCGTCAGCCAACTCAACGGCGTCGACGGCAGCCTGGATTCGCGAGGTCATGTCTGCCGTTTCCAGATCGTGAAGGCCCTTGTGGAGAAATTCGATGTCCACAACCGCCGGGCAGGTCGCGGCAAGGAAGCACGCCTCGCGGTAGAAAATCTCACAGCCGATGAATTTGTACTTTTTCATTTGTCGGCAGGTCATGGATTGTATTTTAACTTCACTCCGAAAAACGAAGGCGCTTTGTTGTCATTTTCTGGCGCCTTGACGCCATCGCCCTCCTCGTCCGGCCGGGGTTTGGGTTCCTCCGACCTCGGTTCCGGTTCCGGCTTGACGGACATATCCACGGGCTTGTGCATCGGCCGGTCTCCGCGTGCCGTGATCCGTTGGTATGTTATCTGGTGCATGGGCTTATCCCGCAGGTGGAGAATCAGGCAGTTTCCGTCCGGTGCGAGTTGGAGTTTCGCCGAGGCCATGTTCTCGCCTTTTCGCATCTCTAACTTGCAGAGACCTTCTTTCAGGAGCGTCCCTGAACCGACAATACCCGCGGCGGGTATCGACACGCTGTATTCGCCATCCTTTTTCTCGACAATCAGCTTCTGCCGCGGTGTCGCCTGCAGAGCAGCCATCACAGGGTCCCGCAACAATGGCTTGAGATTCCGTGGCGGCACCTCGATAAATTCTCCGGCCATATCTTGCTGATGGCGCTTAATCTTCAGGCTAATCGGCATGGGAGCGAAATCGGCGATTCGCAGCTCGCCCTTGTCAGACCTGGCGGGAATTTCAAAAAGGAACGTATACGTTCCACTCTGGCCGGGGCTTATGCGAATGGTCCGTCGGCGGGATTGCACCGGCACGATAGATTCGCCCACAGGGAAGCCCAGCGATTTGAATTGCCCGCTACTTAGATGCAGCGATACCTTTCGCCCGGCATTCGGTAATTTCAGGGGCTTGTTGCCGGCGTAAAGCTCCGCCGTAAGCCTGCAATATACATAACCCGCCCGAGCGGGAAAGCTCCCTTTGGATGCAAAGATGGACCACTGGGCCGTGGTCAACCGGCCACGCCTGCCCGTCTGCACAGCCGTTCGAGGCTGCTGCTTGTCTTTCGTCCCGCCTTCGGGCTTGCCCGTCTTGTCGCCACCCGAGGTAACCACAAACGAACCGTCTCCGTTACCGCCATCGATATCATTATCATTGCTGTTGCTGTATCGGAAAAATATAACCGCGACAGTCGCCAACACAAAAACACCCGCCGCAATGCACAACAATTGCCAGTAATTTCGCAATTCATGCTTTTCCTGTATCCTGGCGCGAACCGCTGCTCTGCTGCGCCGGATCGATTCGTCCGCGGCATCGCCGAGGGCTGCGGGAATGGACAACATAAGGTACATCTCGTCGTCGAACTCTTCTTCCGTCTGGAATTCCGGGATGCGAATTTCCGCCGAGCAACTGACGCAGCGAATTACCTGCCCGGCAAGGCGTTTGCCCACTTTCATCTTTTTGTTGCAGTTCGGGCAAAGCACCACCATCCGTTCACGCAGAACCCTCCGGGCATCATCGGCAAAATCAAGCTCCGACGGCAGCACAAAGAGCGACTGGCCTTCCGTTAATTCCGGTTCGATTCCCTGCGTGAACTGCTCCAGGCGTATCTCATGGCCGCACGCTTCACAACGGGCGATAGTGATATCTATCCCGGGTGCAACCCGCTGGTGCATGCCGCATTGTCCGCATATCAACTGCAATTCAATCTTCTTCCTTATAGGTTCCCACTATTCACGCGAAGTTGTACGAACTGCTGGGCAATCGGCACTCGCCGGCCCATTCCGAACGCACGGGCGGATACTTTAATGACGCGGGCTGCCTGCTGACGTTTGTACTCCGCCAAGTCAACCATCCGCACCACCTGATAAGTCAGTTCCTCGTCAAAGCCGCCGGCGACAATCTCGCCAGCCGTCTGATCCTGCTCGACATATCGCCGAAGAATCTCGTCAAGCACCTCGTATGGAGGCAATTTATCCTGATCGGTCTGATTCGGCTTCAGTTCCGCGCTTGGCGGTTTTGTCAGGATATTTTCCGGAATCCTCGTATTGCCGCTTTCGGTATTCAAATAGGCCGCCAGCTCGTACACCTTCGTTTTCAGCACATCCCCGATAGGTGCCAGCCCGCCGCACATGTCTCCGTACAGCGTGCAATAACCCACCGCCAGTTCACTTTTATTTCCCGTCGCCAGTGGCAGATGCCCCCACGCATTGCTCCAGGCCATCACTATATTGCCGCGGATGCGGGCCTGGATATTCTCGTCGGCGATCTCTGCCCGCCCGCCCGCGATGCGACTTCCTATAACCTCGTCGAAGGCGGCGTGCAACGACTCAATGGGGATTATATCATATTTGCACCCCAGATTATCAGCCAATTCTTTGGCGTCGGACAGCGAGTGGTCGGAGCTGTAGCGGCTGGGCATAGCCAGGCAGTGGACGTTCTGTCCGCCGAGGGCGTCTGCTGCCAGTGCGGCAACCACCGCCGAGTCGATCCCGCCGCTCAGACCAAGCACCACCGATGAAAATCCGCATTTCGTTATGTAATCGCCAATGCCGAGCCTCAACGCCGCAGCCAGCCGGGGCATCTCGTCGCCCAGCGGTTCGCAACGGGCCGGGGCTTCGGCGGCAATATCCACCACCAGCAAATCTTCCTCGAACGACTTAGCCCGGCCCTGCAGTTCGCCTGCCGACGAAATCACGCAACTGCCGCCATCAAAAACCAGTTCGTCATTCCCGCCGACCTGATTCACATACACAATCGGGCAGTTGCTGCGGGCAGCCTGGCGGCGGAACAGTTCGTCGCGCTGGGCAGCTTTGCCGCTTTCGAACGGGCTGGCAGCCATGTTTATTATCACGTCCGAGCCGATTTCCGCCAGCCGGGCGATCGGATCGTTTTCGTACAACTGCCTGCCCAAGGCAGCCGAGTCCCAAAGGTCTTCGCAAATGCTGACGCCCAGGTTCATCTCGCCCAGCCGAATGCAATGCGTCTCGTCGGCTGGCTGGAAATATCGCGTTTCGTCGAACACGTCGTAGGTCGGCAGCAGCGTCTTGACGTGCACGTGCTGAATTTTGCCCCCAGCCAGCAGGGCGGCAGCGTTCTGCAACCCCCTGCCGGTATCGCCGGGCGTGGGGCGGACAAAACCCACCAGGGCTGCAATATCCGTGCACTCGGCGGCGATGGCTTCGACAGCCCGTAAATTCTCCGCAACGAAGCCGTCTTTCCGCAATAAGTCACGCGGCGGATATCCCACCACCGAAAGCTCCCCGAAAACGACCAGTTCCGCGCCGGTATCGACGGCCCGGTGGATAAAATCCACCATCCGCCGACAATTGCCGGAAATGTCGCCCACGATGGGGTTAAATTGTGCCAATGCTATTTTCATGTGCTGTCTATATCAAAATGCCTCTGTAGTTTGCAATATTTCATGGCAAAAGGCGTTATGTCTAAAATACGATATTCGGATTTACGCACAAACAAGCCCGGCCTGGCAATGGTAGGCTGCGCCGTAGTGCCATGGAACCTCATAGATTGTATGGTTGGGGCCGACTATCGCAACTGCTGGTTGATTTTTTTTCCCGGCAGGGTAGCATGAATGAAGCAAGCGAACTGGTTTTTCCATTATTCCTCTATAAGGAGAATTGCCATGAAACGCCACACCACCGCCATAATGCTGATTGCAATCGTCGGCTTGGCCGTTACAGCCGGCTGCGACAAGGAAGTTCATGTACATCACGGCCCGCGACACCACCCAGCCCGCGGCTATAAGAAAATAACTGTTACCTTCGTAAACACCACCAACAGGGAGCTGAAGGTCCATCTCGACGGCCCGGCCCAAAAGGGTACCGGCAAGATTGGCACCTTGGACGAACGAGGCGACAAAATCAAAGCCAAGTTGAAAATCCGCAGATCCGACCTGCCAGCACAATTCGTCTGGAGGGCCGGCCGGCACCGCGGGCAATTCGTTATCACCAGAAAGATGGAAGAAAAATGGGTAAAAGTAGGCTCTGGCCGGGCGCATCACGGTCCGCAACACCACCCAGCCCGCGGCTACAAGAAAATAACAGTTATCTTCGTAAACACCACCAACAGAGAGCTGAAAGTCCATCTCGACGGCCCGGCCCAAAAGGGTACCGGCAAGATTGGCACCTTGGACGAACGAGGCGACAAAATCAAAGCCAAGTTGAAAATCCGCAGATCCGACCTGCCAGCACAATTCGTCTGGAGGGCCGGCCGGCACCGCGGGCAATTCGTTATCACCAGAAAGATGGAAGAAAAATGGGTAAAAGTAGGCTCTGGCCGGGCGCATCACGGTCCGCAACACCACCCAGCCCGCGGCTACAAGAAAATAACAGTTATCTTCGTAAACACCACCAACAGAGAGCTGAAAGTCCATCTCGACGGCCCGGCCCAAAAGGGTACCGGCAAGATTGGCACCTTGGACGAACGAGGCGACAAAATCAAAGCCAAGCTGAAAATCCGCAAATCCGATCTGCCGGCACAATATTTCTGGAGGGCCGGTCGACACCGTGGGCAATTCGTTATCACCAGAAATATGGAGAAAAAAAGGGTAAACGTAGGCCCAGGCCGGGGGCCTCGCAGATAGGAAAACCAAGGTACACGAACGGAAAAGAAAAAACTGGACCGAAACCACCACCGTGGAAGTAGTTGCGCTATAGTACCATGGAACCTCATGGGCTGTATGGTTGGGGCCGGTTATCGCAACTGCCAGTTGATTTTTTTTCCCGGGCGGTTACCATGAATGCGGTAAACGAACGGGTTTTCCTATTATTTCCTAATTCAGGAGGATTGTCATGAAATACCGCACCGCCACCATGATGCTGATTGCAATCGCAGGCCTGGCCGTCACAGCCGGCTGCGACAAGAAAGTGGACATCACCTTCACCAACGCCACCGACAAGGTTCTTGAAGTCAGTCTCAACGGGACGGCCAAAGAAGGAACCGGCCTGCTCGGCGCTTTGAACGGACGGGGCAGCCAAATCAAAACCAGGCTGAAAATCAGCAAATCCGACCTGCCCGTACACTACCGCTGGACCGCCGGGCCTTATGGCGGCGGATTCACCATCACCAAAAAGATAAAGTACTGGGCGGTAGACGTAGGCTCAGACCGTCCGCCTCGCAGCAAGAAAACCGTCGTCCACGAGCGGAAAGAAAAAAACTGGACCGAAACCACCACTGAAGAAGTGGTTACACCATGACCGGAAACCTCACCTCATGATCGCCGCGACAGCTTCCACTTTGCCGCAGATTTTCGAAGCCGGCATGATGATAGGCTTCGGCTTCAGTTGGCCTATTTCCATCTTCAAAAGCTGGCGGACAAAGTATGTCCGCGGCAAAAGCATCGCCTTCATGTGCCTGG
>JAIORC010000147.1 GCA_021108335.1 Phycisphaerae bacterium | reverse complement strand
GTATCCCTTCAGACGGATCGACCGGCGATGATGGCGTTTGTTGTCGTACGGCATCAGATGCACTTCCCAGCTATTGTCGTGATCCTGGTTTGGGCGCTTTTACTATCATGAACCGTAGTGGACTACTGCTTTGATTGTACCAGCAATGCACTATGTCTTTGGGGCTTTCGATGAGCGTGTCTTTTGTAACTTCCATCTTCTCGTCGCTGACTTCCACCACCCCCGTTCCTTCGAGCACGTAAAAGGCTACGTCAACAGGCGTAATATGGCGTTTCAACGATTGCCCCGGCTCCAGGGTAATGACCGTGATCATAGCCTCATTCGTGTTGTATAAATTCCTGGCGTCAACACCATGCGTGTTATCCATAATTTCGACTTCAGACAATTTTTTGATAATCATAATCCTTTTTCCTTCTTTCGTTTTTCAGCCGAACGTGAAGCCGGCGGGTGGCTTGGCATCTTCAATTTATTCAGTTCCGTCCTGATTGAATTATAAAGCTCCGCTGTCCACTCGGGAATTTCCGGCATGTTTGACGGGAGTTCTCGTGTTCGGAAATCCACCGGACTGAGGATGACTGAAATGTTGTCAATTCCGGTCTCTGCTGCGAGGACGAACAGTTCTTCGGCGGCTTCATCACCCATGGCCAGGCAGCCGATAGAGCAATTCTTCCCGTGGATCATGATATCACAACCGAGGTTCTCGCGGCCGTCGAGTGTGCCCTTGGCCCTGTCGAACTCGTTGGGATAGTTTACCCGGAGGGCCAAGTGGTAGAGGCTGTTCGGATTGAGGGACTCGACCCGATACAATCCCTCGGGAACCTGCATATCTCCCTCCTTCAACTTAGGGCCAAGGATGCCACTGGCTCCGAGAATCGGATATGATTTGAGGAGCTTGGGCTTCTCCTGGTTTTGGGACACCCAAAGCTCAAGCAGATTTTCCCGCTTGAGTCCGACCAGAATAATCTTCTCGGGCGGATAGGCTATGCCGATTCGCTCAAAATCGGGGCCCAGCCGTTCGCGGACTGCATCTCCGAATTCATCAACGCGGCCGGCTACCGTTTTTCTCCCCTTTAAAATCTGAATCGCCGCGACGACTGATTGCCGAAGTTGGGCTCGAAAACAAAAGGCACAGCCAGCCAGCACCAACAGGGCAAAAAGGATATGGATTCTCTTTATTTTCATGAAGATAATTAGTTATTCTGCACAAAAACGTCTGTTTGCCAGGTACATACCGCCTCACTGCCTTGCATTATACTTCCAGTCCCCGGATTATCCAGCGTTATGATTTTACTCCACTTTTGCAGTCGGGGGGGGGCTGATCCGTAAACGCAGGCCTCCAAGGCGGAACGCCCGAGATGTCAAACTCGGTAATCCAGAAAGGCAGCCGATCTACCGGCTGGCTCACTATTCGTACATTTCGATCTTTCGCCTCCATCAATCCGGTTTTCCCGATTTTTTATCGCAAATGGTGCTTTCGGCATGGACGGCTGCAGGCCCATAAGTCTTTGGGCAGACAGCAGATAGCATGCTCGAGTTGTTCCCGCGGAAATTTTTTGCCTGTAAGAAAATTTTCGGGTTGACTAATAATGGCTTTAAAGTATAATTGTTGTCATAGCGGTATGACACTGCTTAGTAGCGGTATGACAAAAGGATTGCTTAAGAGACGTAATAATGGCAACAGTGAATGAAATAGCACAGGAGGTGGGGATTTCCAAATCCAGTGTTTACCAGATACTGGCAAACCCGGAGCATCCCCGCTATTCCCCCGCGACTCGCCAGCGTGTCAAAAAGCAGGCTGTGAAGATGGGCTACAAGCCTAACCTCCTTGCCAAAGGTTTGGCCGAGGGAAAAACCAACACCATCGGTTTTGTGGCGTGTAGTGTTTCGTGCGAGGCTGGTCGAAAAAAGCTCGTAAAGCTGCACGACCTTGTGAATGACAGGGGTTATTCGTTTTCATTTTTCATGATGAAAGCGGGTAGTGTCGAGAATGAAATCGCTGCCATTGACGAGATGCGGGCCAGGGGGATGGACGGGCTGGTAATCTCTACGCAGATGTCGCAGGTGGGAAAGGAAGCAAACCGGCACTTTTTCCGGCTTAACGAGCAGGGTTACCCATACGTCCTGTTCGACAGCGGCAGGAATCTTAGCGACTTCGGCGGTTACTGCGTAACCCTTGACCGAGTTGAAGCGGGCAGAATGGCTGTTGAGCATCTCTGCGAGCTTGGGCATCGGCGAATAGGGTTTATCGGGCCGCAAACAGGCGAGGATTACAGGCAAAAAGAACAAGGATATGCCCTTGCCATGCAGTCACACGGTCTGGGGCTACGGAAAATCACCATCCCCGACATGTCGGCCGACTACAAGTTCGGATATCAGGGTGTTATGGAAAACATCGAAGCGATTCGCGAGTTGACGGCTTTGTCTTGTTACAGCGACAAAATCGCAGTTGGTGCGATACGGGCCTTGAAGGAGTTGGGTATTTCCGTGCCGGGGCAGATAGCGGTTGTCGGCTTTGATAATGATGACATGGGAGAAATGATGACTCCATCGCTGACGACCATAGCCCCGCCGGTCGATCAACTGGTCCAGACCACTGTTGATTTGTTGTTCGAAAGGATCCAATCCTACAACAGGCCCATGTCGCGACATATCGAGATAAAACCGGAACTTATAATTCGCGAATCAACCGGGCCTGTAAGACCCGGAAAGAAACTTTGATAACAATAGGAGATTGGAATAACAGAAATTCCAAATGTAAAGAAGAAAGGAGCAAGGAATTCGGATGAGCAGAAAAGAGTTTGAAAGAATGGGAGAATCGCCGGATGTTCTGGCAGTTCAAAAAAGAAACGGAAAGGAGCAAACGATGAAAAAGTTAACGGTTATTTTAGCATTAGCGGCCCTCGTGGGCCTGGTCGCCACACCGGCGAGTGCAGAGCTTATCTATGACACCGGCTTTGAAACCACCGATGGTTTCAGTGACGGTACCTCGGTTAACGGCATAGATGGCTGGACACAAGAGCATGTAATCACCGAGACTGAAGACACCAATGCCATCAGCGGCACGCTGTCGCTTGAGCTGCAGCATTCCACCAGTGACGCTATGTGCTACAACGCCTTTACCAACGCGAACTATGATGTTGTTACCGCCGAGTGGAAAGTCAAGAAGCTCAACGCCAACACCGCCACTGGTGACCTTGCCTGGTACTTCATGGATGGCGGCGGTAACGGTGACAGGGCGACGACCGTGTGCTTCGATGAGACAACTGACGGCGTCTACAGTCTCACTGCAGTTAACGGTAGTGGCACTAACTTAAACAAGACCGGCCTTGTTGCCGATACGGTGTACACCATCAGGATGGAGGCGAACTACGCAACGGATAAGTACAATGTCTATCTTGACGGTGAGCGGGTAGCCACTAACTTCGGCTTCAGGAATGTCACCGGCCAGATAAACCGCCTGCGGATGTTCAGTAACGACCATAACGACCGAGGTGTTGTGGATAACGTACGGATATGGAACACCGTTCGCGAGACCGGGTTTGGAACCATCGATGGTTTCACCGACGGCGGTTCGATTGACGATGTAGGCGGCTGGAATAGCTATAGCGGAGTCTGCACCACTGTAGCAAGTGGTATCGACGGCATGTCGCTTAATGTGCAAGAGACGGCGGGGGGCACAACAGGCAGGGCCGAGCTTCGCTTTGTTGAGACGACCGATGTCGTGGTTGAGTGCAAGGTCAAAGTATTAGAAGACTCTACTGGTGACACCTACGTCCAGTTGTTGGATGGCGGCAGAGACGGTATCGAAGCCGTGAGATTACAGTTCGATGGTAGCGCCAGCCCAACAATTGTTGCGTGGGATGGTAGTAGCGCAGGAACGGATACATTGGCTTTTTCCGAAGGTACAACCTACGGAGTCAAGGTAGTATTGAATGACGCCGCGAATACGTTTGACCTCTACATTGACAGTGGCCTCGGCTATGCACTGTTAGCCGACGATTACGATTTATTCGATGCCTCCGCGGGCAACCTGGATACATTTGTATTTGTCAGGAGTGACGGTGCCACCGCCTACAGTTCGCAAATGGACGATCTGTCGATCGTTCCCGAGCCAGCGACGATGACGTTGTTGCTGCTTGGTCTGCCGTTTGCCCTTCGTCGTAGAAAAAGGGCGTAGTTAGTTAGATTTCGTTTCAGTTTAGTTTAGATACAGATACACTTTTCATTTTGCTTGCGTGCCGGGGCATGATGCTATGCCACGATTCATGTCCCGGCACGCCTTCTCCTGCCCGGGAAGCCGAGGGGGGCAAGAGAAGTGTACTGCGTCCTTCGCCGAGTTGTTAGACAATATTAATACTGGTTTCACCTTGGTTTCCGGCCCACAACCAGGGAAGGAGAAAAGGTGTTACGATTGCTTTACAATCAAAAATTGATTTCCACGAGCTTTGGGGCGACAATGACGTTGCTTCTGTTCGGCTTGCCGCTGACCCTTCGCCGAAAAAGAAAATATTAAAATTCAGTTTTACCCGATCCTGATTCATGAAACAGGAGATCGTGCTATGAATAATAGTCAATCGAAAATCGAAATTCGGAAATCAAAAGCGTTCACCTTGATTGAGCTTCTTGTTGTCATTGCCATCATCTCGCTGCTTGTTTCTATCTTGCTGCCCTCGTTAAATCGGGCGAAGGGCCAGGCGAAGCGTGTGATTTGTGCAAACAACATGCGGAACACCGCGGTGGGTGTCGCTACATACTCCGCCAGCTACTCCAGGTGGCTGCCGCCATACAGAAATGGTGCTGAATACCCCTATGCGGTGGGGATGATGTGGGCGCCTTATGCTGCATACGATTATCGCAGTGGACGTGGCGGAGACGACGGCTGGCCATTGAATCTGGGAATTGCCTACGAGGCGGGGGCTATAACCGAGCCTAGCGTATTTTACTGTCCCAGCCAAACAATAGAGTTTTGGCAGGAGTCATTTTACCCAACGCCCTGGGGTTCGGGACCCAATCCGGATTATGCTACTAAGATGGTACGTACCAGTTATATGTATAATCCGAACGTGGGAACAGGCACGAAATCAGATGGCGATAGCTACCATAAGTACAAATACGAAAAGTTATCCAACTTTCCCGGGAACAAAATGCTCCTCTCGGACATTATTTACTCCAATAAAGATAGTGGTCTGGGTGTAATAGTTGCTCATGGTGAGTGCGGCTGGAATGTGGCGTTTATCGATGGCCACGTCGATTACGTTGTCAGCCGGGAGGCTTATAATATAATGAGCGAAGGTGACACGTGGAATAGCTGGGATGTATACATGGACGCGGTCGAATGCCTACAGGACACTGCGAATTAGAATTGACTTTTGCCAGCCTGTTGTAATTTTGGAATTAACTTGCCTGCCTGTTATAATTCACCAACTTATTTCCATAAGGAAACGTCTATTATGTGCAAACTGAGAAGTGCCTTTTCTGGTGTATTAATATTCATGTCGATAGCCGTTTTTGCTGCCGTTGCGCAAGCCCAGACGCTGGTGTTTCTCGAAGCGGACGGTCTTGGCGGGACAAAGGAAACTGCTGCCGAAATCGGCAAGGTCGCAAAACTGGCGGACCTGCCTGTCCAGCAGACAGGCCTGAAGGATTCGATAATCGTCGCCGGGCGGCTGGATAATAAATTCATCGCGCCGCTGGTGAAAAATTCTGGGATGAAGGTCGATAAAAAGTGGTTTGGCGATCAGGGGTTTTACATCAAAACCATCCCGGCTGACAATGGCAAGGCCCCGCGGATTCTCGTTACCGCCAATACGAAAGCCGGCGTTTTTTACGGCCTGATTCGCATAAATGAGGAGATGAAAAAGCGGCACGAGAAGAATCCGCTGGCGTTGAAGTTGGACCTTCGCGATCGGCCGGCGTTCAAGTATCGCTCGGCAGGCCCTTACGCGAATTTCATACAGTACTGGGGCAGCTTCGCATGTGAAGATTTTACCATGGAAGACTTCCCGGAGTTGTTCGAGAACAAAGACGAATACAACAAGTGGGTCAAGGGCACTTACGCGCGGCTGGAGGAACTGAAAAAGTTGGTCGCCGAAAGGCACAAAAGGGGCGTCAAGGTTTATATGCACATCGGAACGCCAATTTATCCTCATCATCCCAAGAGGCGCGACGATAAATGCAAGATCAAAAAACAGTTGAAAAAACTTCATCCCGAAATATACGCAACACTAACCAAGGATGAGGAGAAACGCGGAATCTCTCGATATTTTTGCTGGTCGTCGGATATTCTGCGGCGTATCGTTTTGAAGAATTTTGACCGTATCTTCACGAAAGTTCCCGATCTTGACGGCCTGGTTATCGTGCTTCACAACGGCGGCAACGGTTACCTGGCCTGCCATTGCCCCAAGTGTTCGAAGCTTACCGGGCAACAGCGGGTTGCAGATCTGGTAGCCGCCCTTACCAAAACGATGCGGAAGCACAATCCCAATGCGAAGATCATGGTTCGCGACTGGGGCCTGAAATTCCTGCGTGTCAACATCGAGAGCCTTTCCAAAACCCTTCCCGACGACGTGGAATATTACGCCAAGCTGACGGTTCCGCCCGGCAATGATTACCTGTGGTACGACCATTTTACGCCGAGACTCCACACGCCCCGGCTTCTCGCATTCGGCTGCAATACTTTTCACGCCAACGATAGTGTTTCCGGCCACATGTTCTATCTTGGCGGCAAGATGAAGGCCCGCGCGTTGAAGATGATCGCCGCCGGTATGTTGGGCCGATGGGACGGTTCGGCGGAGTATGGTTGCGAAGACCTGAACCCCACGGCGATGGGAGCCGTCGCGTGGGATCCCGCAAAATTCAACCCATTGGATCATCTGAAACGCTGGGCGGTGGATAATTTCGGCAAGGAAGCCGGCGGGCACGTGGTCAAGGCGATGTACGAATCATACAAGATTACCAACTACCTGGTCGTGGATGAATACTCCACCAACACCAGCCAGGTTTTTCATTGGGACCCGAACCGGCCAATGCAGTACACAATGGGCGTGGGACAAAGCAAAGCGATCAAGGATGTGAACCTCAAGACGTTTGACAAACTCCGCCAACGTTACGAGGGCACAGACGTGTTGGAGCGAGCCAAGCGAATGGCCAGGGAAATCGCAGCCGCCCAAGCTCTCCTGCCGAAGAACCAAAAACTCGCCCGCATGTTGAAATGGGCAAAGGCGACGGATTTACTCGTCAAGGCTACCCGCAATTATCACATGGCCCTGCTGAACTATAACCTTTACAAAAATACGCTGTCATCCACCCCGAAAGAAGCCCAGGCCGCCCTGAAGCGTGCGGAATCGTATATCGCCCCTGCACGCCTGGCGAAAAACGAATACGTCAAAATATACATGACCATACCTGCAACTCATCAGCCGAAAGGGGTGCAGGGCAAGCGATACAGTGCCTTTGTCGGCGGGGAAGTGGAAAACGGCTACGACGCGATAATGACAGCGGCAGCCGGCGGAAAGGCTTCATATGTCGCAACAGCGTCAAACACGCTGAATTCGAAGGATTGGCCCAAGCTCGCCGCCGCGAAGAAGGTCTGGCGGCAGGGCAAAACGCTGCTCATCCCGGATATTCTAAGAGCCAAAAGCAGGAAGAGCGCTTCGAGCATTACGATCAAGCTGGAGACGGATTTGAGCAAAGGCGCACTGCTGCGAATCGGATCGGAAATTCGTGGCAAGAGCGGTTGGAGGCGATTGAGGCGAAGCAACGCGGACATTTACGTCGATGGAAAATTGATCGGCCGGATTCGCCGTAGGGTGGAAGGCTACATGCTCCACGATCATCCGCACAATAAGGGTGCCACGCCGGCCAAGACATGGCGGGCATTCGTTGTTCCGCCCTGCCCCGGCAAAAGCCATACAATTACGATCAAGGTGGTTGCTGTAACAAAAAAGAAACCAACATTTTACATCGACAGCATGAAGCTTTATCTGCCTTTTGACCGCGCGAAATAAAAGGACAAAACATGAGCGAAGACAAGAACGCTTTATCTGTTATATTAATTTTGCTGTTGGCAGGTGTCTTGACGACATGTGCGTCGGCTGAAACATCGGTTTATCTCGATGCCAGTGCTTTGGACGGTACGAGGGAAACCGCCGCCGAAATCGGCAAAGTCGCAAAACTGGCGGATTCTTCTGCGACACAGGATGCCAAGGGCACGATCATCGTCGCCGGGCGGCTGGATAACAAGCACGTCGCACCGCTGGTGAAGGCTTCGGGGATGAAGGTCGATACGAAGTGGATTGGGGATCAGGGGTTTTACATCAAGACCATCCCGGCTGACAATGGCAAGGCCCCGCGGATTCTCGTTACCGCCGGCACAAAGGTTGGCGTTCTTTACGGCTTGATTCGCATCAGGGAAGAGATGAAAAAGCGACACGAGAAGAATCCGCTGGCGTTGAAGCTGGACCTTCGCGATCGTCCGGCGTTCAAGTATCGCTCGGCAGGCCCTTACGCGAATTTCAAACAGTACTGGGGCAGCTTCGGAGGTGAAGACTTCACCATGGAAGACTTCCCGGAATTGTTCGAGAGCAAGGACGCATACAACAAGTGGGTCAAGGGCAGTTACGAGCGGCTGGAGAAACTGAAAAAAATGGTCGCCGAAGACCACAAGCGGGGGACAAAAAGATACTTGCACATCGGGGCGCCGATCTGGCCCAAGCATACCAAGAAACGCGACGATAAATGCAGGATTGGCAAGGGGTTGAAAAAACTTCATCCCGAGATATTCGCAACACCCGCCAAGGGCAAAGGGAAACGCTCTCAATATTACTGCTGGTCGTCGAAGATTCTGCGGGATATTGTTTTGAAGAATTTCGATCGCATCTTCGCGAAAGTTCCCGATCTTGACGGCCTGGTTATCGTGATTCACAACGGCGGCAACGGTTACCTGTGCTGCCGTTGCCCGAAATGCTCCAAAACGACGCCCGAGGAGCAACTCAAGGAGTTGATCGCATCCTTGACGAAGGTAATGCGGAAGTACAATCCAAACGCAAAGATTATCCTCCGCGATTGGAAATTGGATCAGATGGGGATAAAGAACGTAGATAAGCTGGCCGACGTGCTTCCCGACGACGTTATGTATTACACCAAGCTGACTGTCCCGCCAGGCAACGATTATCTGTGGTACGATCATTTTTCGCCGAGGATCAATACGCCCCGGCTTCTCGTATTTGGTTGTAATACATTCCATGCGAACGATCATATTCCCGGCCACATGTTCTATCTTGGCGGCTGGATGAAGGCCCGCGCTTTGAAGTTAATTGCGGCCGGGGTTTACGGGTGCTGGAGCGGAAATTCCCAATTTGGTTGCGAAGACCTGAACCCCACGGCAGTAGCAGCCACGGCGTGGGATCCCGCGACATTCGACCCGCTGGAGCATCTGACCCGCTGGGCGGTGGATAATTTCGGCAAGGAAGCCGGCGGGCACATGGTCAAGGCGTTATACGAATCATACAAGATTACCGACTACCTGGTCGTGGATGAACACGCAACCAATACCAGCCAGGTGTTTCATTGGGACCCGGACCGGCCAACGCAGTACACCATGGGCGTGGGACAAAGCAAGGCAGTCAAGGATGTGAACCTTGAGACGTTTGACAAACTCCGCCCGCGTTACGAGGGCACCGACGCGCTGAAGCGTGCCGAACGTCTGCTTAAAGAAATCACAGCCGCCCAGGCTATGTTGCCGAAAAATGAAAAACTCATCCGCATGTTGAAATGGGCGAAGGTGACGGATTTGCTCGTCAAGGCCACCCGCAATTATCACATGGCCTTGCTGAACTATAACCTTTACAAAAATATACTGTCATCCAATCCGAAAGAAGCCCAGGCCGCCTTGAAGCGGGCGGAATCGTATATCGCCCCGGCACGCCTGGCGAAAAACGAATATGTCAAAATATATATTACTATTCCTGAAACTTATGCACCAAAATGGATTCAAGGCAAGCGATACAGTGCCTTTGTTGGCGGGGAAGTGGAAAACGGCTACGACGCGATAATGGCAGCCGCAACTGGTAAAAAAGCTTCATACGTCGCGACGGGGTCAAGCTCGCTGAAGTCCAAGGATTGGCCCAAGATCGCCGCTGCGAAGAAGGTTTGGCGACAGGGCGAAACGCTGGTTATCCCCGATGTTCTAAGGGCAAAAAGCAAGAAGGCTGCTTCGAGCATCACAATTAAGCTGGCCGCGGATTTGAGCAAGGGCTCGCTACTGCGAATCGAATCGGAAATTCGGGGCAAGAGCGGCTGGAAGCGATTGAGGCAGAGCAGCGCGGACATTTACATCGATGGAAAATTGATCGGCCAAATCCGGCGCAGGGTGGAGAGTTACATGCGTCACGATTATCCGCATTTTAAACACGCTACGCCGGCTAAGACATGGCGGGCATTCATAGTTCCGCCACTATCCGGTAAAACCCACACGATTACGATCAAAGCGGTTGCAGGGCAAAAGAAGAATCCCGCATTTTGCATCGACAGCATGAAACTTTATCTACCTTATTGAGTACGCGAATTGAGTACGCGAAGCACGGAGCATAAATTATGAACAGATACCGTAATGCTTTATCCAGTGTATTGATACTTATATCGTTTACTGTCTTTACAGCCGCTGCGCAAGCAAAGACGCTGGTGTTTATCGAGACGGACGCCATTGCCGGCGTGAAAGAAGAGGCTGCCAAGCTCGGCAAGGTGGGCGTGCTTGCTGGCTTGGCCGAGGCGAAACAGGGCGCAGCCGATACGATCATCGTTGCCGGGCGGCTTGACAACAAATTCATCGCGCCGCTGGTTAAGGCGTCGGGGTTGAAAGTCGATAAAAAATGGATTGGCGACCAAGGGTTTTATATCAAGAGCATCCCGGCTGATAAAGACAAGGGAAAAAAGATTCTCATCACCGCCAACACGCACGTGGGCGTGATGTACGGGATTATCGAGTTGGACGAGCGGATCGCGTTGAAGGGCAAGGTCGTCCTCGGCGGCAAGTTCGACATCAAGGACAGGCCGGTCTTTACGGCTCGCCGGGGAGGCCGGCGGGAAAACTTCTCACTGCACTGGTCGTCGGAGCATCACTACAGCGATCTGCAGCCTTACTTCTACAGGGAATTCCCCGAGGTCTTCCCCAACGCCAAGACCCGCGAGGATCACACCAAAAACGTTCGCGTCTGGCGGATGAAGCTCAAGGAATATTTGAAGACCCAGCACGACCGCGGCTGCAAGGTTTTTGTATTTGCGTACCTGCCCGCCCTGCCGGGAAGCCATTTCAAGGACAGCCCCTGCCTGACATCGTTCCTCAAGGCCCACCCGGAAGTCAAACCCGTCCGCCGGACGAAAACCTGGCATCCGTTCATGTGCCCCTCGCACGAAATTTCCAAAAATCTGATGCGTTCCAAGCTCAAGGAGTTGTTTACCGACTGCCCGAAACTGGACGGCATTTTGCTGAATATTGGCGAAAACGAGCAGAGCCTGATTTCCTGCGGCTGTGCGAAATGCGAAGCCCAATCTTATGAAGAAAGGTTGATCGAGTATCTGAAGCTCATGCTCAAGGCGATGCGAGAAGGCAATCCGAAAGCGAAGATTCTGCTCCGGCCTTGGGGTATAACAAAAAAACGCGGCCTGAAATCGTGGAAACCATTCAAAAAACTCGCGGGCAAACTGCCGGAAGGCGTTTGCTTTTACGCCAAACTATCCAGCCCGCCATGCAGCGATTATGCCTGGAAAAACATATTCAACCCACTGGTCGGCATGGATCGCCTGTACAGCTTCGGCTGGTTCATTCTCCATCCGAATTCCGGGTTGGCCTGGCGTGGGCAACTGCTCTACAACGCTCCGTGGTACAAGGCCCGCGCGATGAAACTGGCGGACATGGGCCAGAAGGGAATGGCCAGTGAAGGCGGAGGCGGGGCTGAGGGCGACAATCCTTTCAGAGAGGTCAGCGTACTGGCTGCCCGGAAAATCGCCTGGGACCCCTACCGCTTCAACCCGACCGAATTCCTGAACGACTGGGCAACTAAAAGGTTCGGCCCCAAAGCCGGCCCGTACGTTACCACGGCGATGAAGGACACGTGGAAAATCACCGACGCCATGGTCGTTTATCCGAAAAAGTCACAGACGGTTCACGTCATGAACTTTGTGCCGGGCCGGCGGTGCGGCTTCTACCGGTGCAACTGCACCGGAACGCAGACCAAAGACGTAGCTGGCGTTACCGAAAAAAACAAAGCCGCCCTCGTCAAGCGATACGGCATCGCAGAAGCTATCCGGCTATCGAAACTGGCTGAAGAGAACATGACCAAGGCCCACGAGCTTCGGCCCGACGACAAATTCTTGACCTCGATATGGACGCTCGCCAAGGCAACCGAGGGCCTGACGCGGTTCTGGAGTGGCCATCACTTGTCCATCATCTACAACAATCTCGCGAATAAGTATAAAGGGGAGAAAAGCGAAGAATATCACCGGCTGGCAGTCAAATATTCCCGCCAGAGCCTCGCCGGCGCGAAAAAGTATGTCAAGTGGATGTACGAAACGCATCCATTATGCAAGACGGCTTTTGATCATCCTGTCGTCAGTTGGGACGGTTGGACGCCTGCGCCGGGTTGCCCATCGTTCCCCACCACAGCCGTGTCTTACAATCTCGGCAGGATGGCCTCGGTGCTGCACCAGGGACAGAACGGCTATAACCGCGTCGTGATGGAACCTCTGCGGGCGGAAAAATATCCGCACCCGCTGTGGGAAGCAAAGTGCAAGCATCCCGCAATCGAATATGCCACAAAGCGCTCACGCAAGCCCGAAAACCGCTGGCCGAAGCTTTTCCCGCGACTCAAGAAGAAATGGCAGGCGAAGCAGTACACCCTCGACCTCGACGGCAAAGATGCCAAGCGGGGTCTGCCACAACTTGCCTCACCGCACATCCTGCCGAAGATCGCGATCAAGTTCAGCGGCGACCTGAGCAAAGGCGGCATGCTGGTGGTCAAATACGTCCCGATGGGCTGGTGGGGCGGGCCGAGATATGCTTATCTGGATGTGGTACTCGACGGCAAAAAAATCGGCACCATAGAGGACCTCTCGCACACCGATATCACGCGAGCACCGTCCAGCGACTTTATCCGCTATCTGGAGTTGCCGCCAACAAATGGGAAAAAACATGAACTGACCCTGCTTGCCCCGCGAGGTATCGGTGCGGAATTCAATTTCGTGCGAATTTATACCCCCGACAAGCAAACTTTTACGAGGGCGTTATAATGCGATATCGTACACTCTTTACTTTACTGAGTCTGATTGTATTGGCAGAAGCTGCCACGGCGGGAACCATTCAATCGGTCATGAACTATCAATCGGGCGTTTCGTCCGACGTCAACGGCGCGTTGGATTTGAAGGCTGAGCTGAATTACGACGACTCCCGCAGCAGCGCCCCCATCGCCGTAGTAATGCACGGGTTTTCAACCGGTCATGGCTATGCAAACGTTACCGACCAGGCGCAGCGGCTTCGCGACGCGGGATTCTTCGCCATCAGCGTATCGATGCGAGGCCGCGATGGTTCGGACGGCGTTCGCGATTCCGGCGGGGTTGAAATTCATGACATCTACGACGCCGTGGAAGCGGTCAAGGCCAACTATGGTGCCTATATCGATACGACCAACGTGCACATCACCGGCTATTCCGGCGGTAGCGGCAACGCGATGGCTGCGTTGACGAAATTTCCCGATTATTTCCGTCTCGGTTCAGCGTTTTTCGGCATGTCGGATTACGGCTACGACAGTACCGACGGCTGGTACAATAACGGCGCTTCCGCCAACCACCAGTCGCAACTGAATACCGACATCGGCAACCCGAACACCGGCGGCAACGACGTGGAAGACCGCTATCACGCCCGGGCGTCCAATCTGGCCTCGAAAAACAACCCCTACAGCGAGATTCACCTGTTCGTCAACGACAACGAGACAATCTGCCCGAAGATAAACGACACGAAATATCGCGACAACGCCGGCTCATCCAACATCACCGTTTATCTCGGCGAGGCGGGCACGTATGAGGACTTCAACAGCAACGGGCAGAACGATGCCGACGAGGAGCAGTACTGGCCTCACTATTATCCCACTTCCGACCGGCAGCATGCCGGCGAGGCGTGGTACCAGGACCGCCTGCTGGCAGGGAGTATCGCCCAGCCGGTGCTGAATAATAGTGATGAACTGTTCGTCGGCGGATTCGTCAAGACCAAGCCGTTCGGGCTTTGGCTCGGCGACGGCCAGAACGCCGCCGGTGATCTGAACTATAGCCTATCCAGCACGTCAAAGCAGTTCAGCCTGACGATTGCCACGCATAACCAAGCCATTACCGGCAAGCTTTCGGTGGACACCACCGACATGGCCGGCCAGGTGGTGCACGTGCTGCTCAACGGCCATATTGCCAACGCCTTCAACGGCGGGGGAACCTACGAATACGACGGCCTGAAACACAACGACAACCTGGTACTCCGCGTAGCCGAGAAACTCTGCCAGACCGGTTTCGAAGCCGGCGAG
>JAIORC010000363.1 GCA_021108335.1 Phycisphaerae bacterium | reverse complement strand
ATTAGACGCATAAATATCAGGAATGACGATAACATTTTTGAAAATATAAGTCAATGTCAGGCTTCTGTCTGAAAAGTATCTTTGGAAGCGAAAACAGGAATTTGCAGCTCGACGAGACTTTTCAGGCAAGGCCCTTATTATAAAACAGGCGACACCTAGGCGGAGGGAGTCCCAGGTATCGCCCCGATTACGGCATTCTACGGAAAACAGGTGGAGGGAGACCTGTTCCATCGTTCGAATGCCATCTGAAATCAATTTAATTGTACATCTAAATCAGAATTTCTTCAAGGAAATTCGGGTTATTGTGATATTTATTTCGATTCGGCCAATCCGCAACGCATGGCATCCCTGCCCCGATTCGTTACCGAATGAACAGCATCTCGTTGTAGCTCGGCAGCGGCCAGTAGTTGTCAGACACTATCGTCTGTAACTTATCGCCAATGGTTCGCAAATTCTCCATCACTGGAACGACTGTCTTGTACATGAATTTGGCATGTGCCAGGGCGGTACCGTTGCTTTCGTGGGCGATGGCGTCGTCCAGGGCTTCAGCGGCGACCTTGAATGCGGAAATCGTTTCGACCAGCTCTTTCAGCATTTTGAGCTGGACGGCGTCTTTCACACCAGCCTGAACGGCCTGATTTACCGCCGCGGCGACGTCCGCCTGGTATCGCAGACAAGCCGGCAAAATCATCGTGTTGGCGATAATCGAAGCCGACTCCGCTTCGATGCCGATTGTCGTTGCGTAATTCTCCAGGATAATTTCCTGCCGGCTGACCAGCTCCCGCCGGGAAAATACCTTGTACTTCTTGAACAGCGCCACAATTTCTTTGGACGTCAACAGCGGCACGCAGTCTACGGTGCCGCGGAGATTGGGCAGGCCTCGCTTGGCTGCCTCCCCGTGCCATTCGTCGGAGTAGTTATCGCCGTCGAACAGGACGGGGGCGAACTCTTTTACCAGTTCCGGCATGAGTTTCTGAATGGCTGCGTTGACGTCGGTTTTGCCGCGAATCGCCGCCTCGAGCTTCGTGCAGATATAGTCCAGCGACTCAGCTACGATTGTATTGAGCACCGTGTTAGGCCCAGCGACGGACTGGTTGGACCCGACCGCCCGGAATTCGAACTTGTTGCCGGTAAATGCGAATGGGCTTGTGCGGTTGCGGTCGCCGGCGTCGCGCGGCAGCTTCGGCAGCATCGAAATACCCAACTCGATCGCCTTCGCCTTCTTGCTGGTGCGGGCCTTGCCCTTGGCCAACTGCTGGAAGACGTCGCTAAGCTGCTCGCCCAGGAAGACGCTGATAATCGCCGGCGGAGCTTCGTTCGCACCGAGACGGTGGTCGTTACCGGCAGAGGCTGCCGAAAGGCGCAGCAGCCCGGCATATTTGTGTACCGCACGGCAGACCGCTGCGCAAATCGTCAGGAACTGCGCGTTGGAGTGCGGAGTCTCGCCCGGTTCCAGCAGGTTCTCTCCATCGTCGGTAACCAGCGACCAGTTATTGTGCTTGCCCGAACCGTTAATGCCGGCAAAGGGCTTTTCGTGCATCAGGCAAACCAAGCCGTGCCGATTGGCTATCTTGCGGAGTATCTCCATCGTCAGCATCTGGTGGTCGGTCGCCAGGTTCGCCGTCTCGAATGTCGGGGCGATTTCGTACTGCCCGGGGGCAACTTCGTTGTGGCGGGTCTTAATCGGCACGCCCAGGCGGAGCAGCTCGTATTCCGCTTCAGCCATGCAACTGAGAACCCGCTCGGGAATCGCGCCGAAATAATTGTCGTCCAGCTCCTGGCCTTTGGGGGGCTTGGCGCCGAACAGCGTCCTGCCGGTGTTGATAAGGTCAGGCCTGGCCAGATAAAAATGCTTGTCGATCAGGAAATATTCCTGCTCCGCCCCAACGGTAGTGTAGACCCTGTTGGAAGTCGTGTTGCCGAACAGCCGAAGCAATCGCAGCGTCTGCTCGTTGATAGCCTCCATCGACCTCAGCAGCGGCGTCTTCTTGTCCAGGGCATCGCCGGTCCAACTGATAAACATCGTCGGCACCACAAGCGTAGCCCCATTGGGATTCTCCAACAGGAAGGCTGGGCTGGACGGATCCCACGCGGTGTAGCCACGGGCTTCGAAAGTCGCCCGCAGGCCTCCCGACGGGAAGCTCGACGCGTCCGGCTCGCCGCGGACCAAATCCTTGCCGCTGAATTGCGCGAGAATTTCACCGTCCGGCGTGGGGGTAACGAAGCTGTCGTGTTTTTCGGCGGTGTTGCCGGTCATCGGCTGGAACCAGTGCGTAAAGTGGGTAGCGCCATGTTCGATAGCCCAGTCCCGCATAGCTAGCGCCACCGCGTCGGCAATGGTGTTGTCCAGCTCCGCGCCGGCTTTGATGGTCTTCTGCAACTGCCTGAAAACCGCCTTGGGCAGCCGCTGCCGCTGAACGGACTCGTTAAAGACGTGCTCGCTGTAAACGTCCCGGACATCTTTATCCAAGTAGTTTACCGCTCCGCCCCGGGCCTGAACCTTCCCAATTGTTGCAATCGCAGTCTGGCGTACGCTTTTCATCGTCATATTTTCCCAGCTCCTGTTACTGTTCCAGGCCGACACAAGCGGCCTTTTATATTTTATACTTACTCTATAACCCGCAACCCGGCCATCCGAAAGGCCGAATTCTTTTGCACAAATGTTTACATTAAAAAAAATGTCAGTCCGGGCTGCCAAGGCCCAATTGACAAAACAATTGACAGAACAATACCGTCAATCCAACTCACCTTGTTTATGCATTTCGCGTGCCAGACCGACAGAATTTACGTAACTGCTTTTACACGAGACTGTTATGTAATATCTGCGCGGCCAGCCAGAACGCGAAGTAATTACACTTTTGTTATAATCCGTGGTATAAAAACACAAATATGTAACATTTTATTGCTGTAGCTGTCCCCAGAGAAAGTTGGAAAACAGGAATCGGATACTCTTCTTGCGGCATTGCTTTTCAGGTGAGCGTCCCCCGGTTTGGGCAGGTTAGGAGAAGCGAAAGCCTTCGTCGACCATTGCCAGGTAGTTATCCAGCGGGATATAGTTGGCGACGCTGTTGCCCGTGCCGAGACAGTAACCGCCGCCGGGCATGCAGATATCCAGGGTTTCGCGGACGCGTTTTCGGATGGCGGCTTCGTCCGAGCGGCACAGAAAATCAACATCTATACCGCCCAGCATGGCGATTCGCTGTCCATAAGTGTGTTTGACTTGGCGGACGTCTTCGATGGTGTCTTCGTAGCTGTGCTTGGCGTCGATCTTCACGTTGTCGATGAGGTCGTCGATAATATCGGTCAGTTTGCCGCAGGAGTGCAGCAGGTAAGGCCGGCCCGCTGCGTGCGACATCTCGGCCATCAGTTTATGCCCGGGCAGAATAAACTCTCGTGTGTCGTCCGGCGAAATCATCAAGCCGGTCTTGAATCCCATGTCGTCGCTGCCCCAGGTAATCTTCACGCGGTCAAACTGAAGTATCCGCTTGAGGACCACACGAAAATGTTCGGTCAGCTTTTCGGCGATGGCGGCTACCAGCTCGCGATTGTCGAACAGGGCATAGCAGAGTGTTTCGTAACCCATCAGCCAGGAAAGATATTCCGCAAAGTGCCCAAACCCGCTAACGCCCATTATGCACATGTCGTCCGGCAGATTTTCCTGGTACCACTCCAGTTCAGTTGTAGCTTCCGGCGCGTTCGGGTCCGGCCAGGGATATTTCTCGAAATCCTCCCAGCTCATAATCGGGCCGTGGTGCTCGTCCTGATATGCCCGGCCACCCTCGCGGCCCAGTTCCGCGGTATCCTCAACCTGCATCAAGTGAAGCGGGAAGTCCAGCCCCACCAAGCCGACGCCGGCGTAATCAAATCCAGAGAAACGTTGAACCGCGATGTATTTTTTGCGTTCGTAGTCCTTGTCGTCTTTGCTGATACCGCCAGCCAAGTCGAAACGGTCGGCGATGGCGTCGCGAATTTCCGCATCCTGATACAGCTCGATGTAATAGACACGATCCGGTGTGCCTTTGCGTAGAATGTTGTCGATCAGGCCTTCGTAATTCGGCTGGAATGTTTTTTTAAGTCCTTCGTATTCGGCCATGATTCTGTCCCTTTCGGCTGAGGTTCCCTTCAATAACTTGTTCGTATCGAGTCTGGCAAAAATTACCCAATAGCACCGCAATTCCACGATTACACTTGTATTATACGGCGACGTGGGGCATCATGTCTTTAGGCGAATCGGCTATTATGTACCCGAATCGCTTATGAGGTGTAGTATGCAGGAAACATCGAGCGGTATTCCGGGGCTTTGTCGTGATATTGAGACGCTTGGATATTTGCGTCCTTACGTACGTCAGTGCGGCGACGAGCGACGTCCCGCCTGGCGAATCGAAACCCGCTGCTTGCTGGATTATCTGCTTGTCTATATCGCCGAGGGCCGCGGCCAATTCGAAATAGCAGGCCGGCGTTACGCCGCCGAACCCAACGACTTGTTCTGGATTCCTCCAAACACTCCACACACAATGGAGGGATTCCCCCCGAGCATGCTCTGCCCGTATATCCACTTCGATTTGATCTACCGAGAGGTAAGCCATTGGGATTTCTCCGTGCCCGACGGCATGACGGACTTCTCGGAGCTTGAGCCCCTTATGCACCCGGATATGTCGCACACGCCGTTTGGCGATCTCCGCGGCCGAATTCGTTCGTATACGAACCGGAGGGTCGGAGATTTGGTTCGGGAGGTCTGCCGCGAGTCGGCCCGTGCCCAGCCTTACGCATTTATGCGAACATCGGGGCTGATGATGGAAATATTCGCCGAAATAATGCGAGGCCGGCATGGAATACCGGCTGAATACCATACGCATATCCCCCTGCTGGAAGAAGCCGCCGGGTATCTACGCGAACATTGCCACGAAGATATCTCCATCGCCGTCGCCGCGGAGCTTTGCAGGTTGTCGCCAAGTTATTTCCGCCGGCTGTTTTCGCAGCACTTTGGCTATTCACCCAGATTGTATCTTCGGCGGACTCGCATTCAAAAGGCGAAACGCCTGATGATAGGGTCGATTTTTAACCTTACCGAAATCGCCCGCATGTGCGGTTTTGCAACGGTGCACAGCTTTTCGCGTGCATTCCGGGCGGTTGAGGGATTGTCGCCAAGCGAGTATCGGCAATGCGGAGGGGCAAAATCGCCGCAGCCGTAGCCACGAAGATGAAGTATTAACGCGCATGTTTCCGATTACTATTAAGAGGTTCCCGGTAAGCAGTTATTTTATTCTGACGATTTGACAAGGCGGAAAATGCCCAAAGACATAGCGACACTTACAGGTATTCTCACATACGTGGGGCTGGTGCTGGGTTTTCTACTGGCGGTGGTGCTGGTAATCCAAATCGTCCGCCAGCCCAAGCGCTCTCCGTCTGCGACGATAGCATGGCTGCTTATGATTATCTTCGCGCCATGGGTCGGCGTGCCGCTGTACCTTGCCCTTGGCGGACGGAAAACCCGCCGCCGCGCCCGCAAAAAAAGCGACCTCGGCCTGCGAAAAGCCGATATCTGCCCGGCTGAGGATGCTACCCTTATCGATCGGATACTCCGCAGCTATAATCTCCCCGCCGCCACCGAACACAACAAAGTCAGCCTCTGCCGCAAAGGCACGGAAACCTACGGGCAGCTCGTCGAGCTGATCGAAGGGGCGACCCATAGCATCCACATCGCCACGTTTGTTTTCAGCAAAGACGAGATCGCCGCGGACATCCTCCAGCGATTGGCCCGGCGGGCATCGGAAGGCCTGGAGGTTCGGCTGCTGCTGGACGGCGTGGGCTGCTTGCACACGCACGGGCGATTTCTGAAACCTTTGACGCGGGCAGGCGGACGCGTAACGCATTTCAATCCCGTAATCCACAGGCCATTCCGCGTACGAACCAATCTGCGCAACCACCGCAAAATCGCCATTGCCGACGGGCGAATCGTTATCGCCGGCGGAACGAATATCGCAAAAGAATACATCGGGCCAACGCCGATGGCAGGCCGCTGGCGAGACCTGTCGTTCGTGCTGGAAGGCCCGGCGGTTCCGATATACGCGGACATCTTCCGTTCCGACTGGCATTTCGCAAGCGGCGAGGAGCTGCAGCCGGCTCCTCAATCACCCGCCGCCGAAAACACCGCCGAACCAGAAGCAATCGTCCAGGTTGTCCCGTCCGGGCCTGACATAAAGGCGGACAGCCTGTACGGTGCGATCCTCTCGGCGATTTTCCAGGCGAAGAAGCGATTTTGGGTCGTTACGCCGTATTTCGTGCCCGACGACGCCTTGCAGCAGGCCTTGCTGCTGGCTTGCCATCGCGGAGTGGACGTCCGAGTCATCGTCCCGCGAAAAAGCAATCACACATTGACCAACCTCGCGCGAGGCCCATACCTGCGGGAACTGCAGGCCGTCGGGGTAAAAATTCTGCAACTTCACACGATGGTTCACGCCAAGGCAATCATCATGGACGATGACCTGGCGATGATCGGATCGAGCAATTTCGACATACGCAGCCTCTTCCTCAACTACGAAGTCTCGATGTTCATCTACAGCCGTCCCGAAATTCAAGCGACTTTCAAGTGGATGGAAAGCCTCGCCACGGAATGCACCATCGGCATGAAAAAAGTAGGACCCGTACGGGATTTCTGCGAAGGCGCCGCCAGAATGATCGCCCCGATACTGTAAATGGTGGGGTGGCACAGGTTCACGAATTCAGCGCGGCGGCATTCCCAGGCCGCCGCGAAAACGTGCGGCACAGGTTTGGCTCAAAGGGATTTGTAATTTATGCAATTTCCCACGATATCGGGTGGTCCCCTGGGGAAAAGATCGATTCACAATTTCTGCGACATTCTTATTCCCAAAACCACCCAACATACTATCCGCCGTCGTGTATCTCTCTTTCGTGGCTGTCGCTTCGCTCCCGCCACGGCACCCGACATTTTTTTCTGGGCCAATCATGGCGACCCCTGCGGTGTCGCCATGCCACCCAACATGTTTTATTACCGCATGTTTTTACCCGTTTTTGTAGGCCGGGTCTTGACCCGGCGAAAAGAAAGCGCAGCTTTCTTTCATGGGATAATATTCATGTGGATATATCGGTGGAGGCGATGGTTCGTGTGGAATGGAACGGTTGCATGTACCATGCAATTGCCGGGTCAAGACCCACCCTACAAAAACAAGCCGAAAACAAAAACTACGCCGTTACGGGTAGTAGTTCGCATTGCAAATGGCGGATGGCGGCGCCGGTATTGTGGAACATGACCCCGCCGCAATCGTAATCCGAAAACGCCCGATGAATATGGCCGAAATATACGTCGGTAATCCCGTCGGCCAACCCCTGGCGATCATCCTCCAGGCAGCGGAGGATTTTCTCGCCGCAGCGGCGACGGCTGTGCAGCACATCGCCCACGCGATGCAGCTTGGTGTTCACCACGCACTGATAGGCGGAGTTGAGCAGCGGGCCTTTTTGTCGTTTGGCCCGGCTGTGCTCGCGGCGGAACGGATCTATCGGCTTGAGGCTCAGCGGCAGGTCGCCGTGGCAGAACAGCTTGTCGCCTATCCGCACATGTGACGGATACCAGAGAAAATTCGGCATATCGGCAGCCAGCCTATCGAGGTAATCGACGAAAAATTCCGTCCCGTCGTGATTGCCCATCACGAAATGCAAATCGCAGTTCGGATTGATCTCTGCGAACGATCGCAGCCATCGCACCGCCGTCGCGGCGGTATCTTCCACTGAAGCAAGGGTAGTCCAGCGGAAGTCGAAGATATCACCGTTGAGTACGAAAAAATCAGCCCGCCCGGCGGCTTTACGCATGGCGGCGGCGTAATCATCCGCCGCCGTCCGACGCGTAAAGAGATGCAAGTCCGATATTACATATCCCTTCCGCTGCATTTCGATTCCCGTTTCCGTTGGCCCAACCACGCTGATAGTTACTCCTCGTTCCGTTGCCGATTGCACCCGCACTAAACCTCCTGCCGCCGCTATGGTGCAGTCAGCCTCCGTTCATTTATCGGATTATATCACGATATCTGCGATTGGGGCGGTAATTTTTCATTTGGGTGGCATGGCTTGCTCCTTGGGGACAAGCTTGTAAGCCATATGTTTTGCGATTTCCCACGATATCGGGTGGCATGCAACGCCGCGAACTATAATCAAGCAAATATGCCGTAACTGCTTTTGTAGCAAAGAATAACCGCAAGGTTGCCGTGCGGGAAAACATCCTTATTCTGTTAGAAAATGGCTCTGTTTTCCAAGAATAAGGCATACTTTGGTGGCCAAAGTTACCTTTCCGTTACAAAAATCGGACAAACATCATGTTACAAACGCTTTGCAGACGAATATCACACCACAAATGCCTTGTAATAGGTCGATAACGGTGTTTTTACAGCAGCACAATCTGTTCGTAATCTCTTAAGGAATATAGGTTTAAAATAATTTGGGGCGATTATAGTTCGCGGCGTTGGGTGGCATGGTTAGCCCGCGTTTTTTGCGGGATAGCCATGAAAGATAGATACACAATTTCTGCGTCATCCCTTTCTCAAAACCACCCAACATACCATCCGCCGTCGTGTATCTATCTTTCATGGCCATCGGCTTCGCCGCTGACCATGCCACCCGACATTCTTTTCTGGGCCGATCATGGCGACCCCTGCGGTGTCGCCATGCCACCCGACGCGTAGGGTGGTGCTTGCACCCGCGCGGATTTTTAACTCATTTGCCCGCCGTGGCTTGTGCGAATATCTCCAGCGCCGCGGGGAAGGGTTGCAACGCCCGCTTGAAAATGCCCAGCGAATAGGAAATCGCCAAGCCGTAGTTGGTAATCGCTACGCCCGCCCGGCGGCATCGCAACATGCGGGAGAGCATCTCCCGGCGGTTCCACATACAGCCGCCGCAGTGAATTACCAGCTTGTACGGGCTGAGGTCTTCGGGGAAATCATGGCCCTGAACAAAAGTAAACTCCAACTTCCCGCCGACGTACTGCCCCAGCCAGCGGGGGATTTTCACCCGCCCGATATCCTCGCCGATGGGATGATGCGAGCACGCCTCGGCGACGAGAACATTGTCGCCTGGCTTGAGGCTGTCAATCGCCAGCGTGCCGCGGACGAATTCGTTGAGGTCGCCCTTCATGCGGGCGAACAGTATGGAAAACGACGTCAGCGGAATCTCCGGTGGCGTGTCGCCGGCGACCTTCAGGAACGCCTGGGAATCTGTCACCACCAGCGCCGGCGGCCGCTTCAGCCGCTCAAGGGCATCCCGCAGCTCGCGCTCCTTGACGACCATGCAGTACGCGTCGTTATCCAGCAGGTCGCGGATCGACTGCACCTGCGGCAAAATCAGCCTGCCCTTGGGGGCTTCGAGGTCTATGGGCACGACCAACACCGCCAGCTCCCCCGCCGGCAGGAGATCGCCGAGAATCGTTGGAATGTTGACGAATTCGTCCGGGGCTGCCTGAATCAGGGCTTCCCGCAGGTCCAGTATGCCTTTGCCGTCGACGGCTACGGTTTGGACAATGCGAACCTTGGCGGCAGCGAGTTTTTCCGTAATCGCCGGATCGACGTCGGCAAGGTCGGCTTTGTTGAACACGACGATCGCGGGGATTTCCCGCTGGCGGAGTTCGGCGAGTATGCCTTCTTCGAAGTCGCTCCATTGGCCGGACTCGGCTACGATTATCCCGATGTCGGCCCGGTCGAATATCTGGCGCGTCCGCTTGACTCGCAGGTCTCCCAACGAGCCGGTGTCGTCGATGCCGGCGGTGTCGATAAACAGCACCGGCCCCAGCGGCAGGAGTTCCATCGGCTTTTCCACGGGGTCGGTCGTCGTGCCGGCGGTGTCGGAAACAATGGAAACCGCCTGGCGGGTCATCGCGTTCAGCAGCGACGACTTGCCGACGTTGCGCCGGCCGAACAGGGCAATGTGCAGGCGGAAACCTTTGGGCGTTTTTCTCATGGCGAATCCTCCGCCGGCGGCATGCCGAGTCGGCTGACCGCTTCGGGCGAAATAAGTTCGTCAAACCGCCCGGCGGTAAGATAGCCGTCGTTGACGGCGATATCCCGAATCGATTTGCCCGTTTCGTGGGCTTTTTTGGCGATTTCGTCGGCTTTGGAGTATCCGATATCCGCTACGAGTGCGGTTACTATTGCGGTGGCGTTTTCCACGTGCCGGCGGCAGGTTTGTTCGTTCGCTTCAAGCCCGGCGACGCATGACTTGCGGAAAATCTCGCAGGCGTTGGCCAGCAGGTCGAGGCTGGAAAGCAGGCAGTGTGCCACCAGCGGCAGGAAGGGGTTGAGTTCCAGGTTGCCCATGCTGCACGCCTGGGCGATGGCCTGGTCGTACGCCATCACCAGCATCGCCGCCTGCGAGACGGCCTCGGGGATTACGGGGTTGACCTTGCCGGGCATTATGGACGAGCCGGCCTGCACCGCCGGCAGATTTATCTCGCCCAGCCCCGCCGTCGGCCCGGACGAGAGCAGCCGCAGGTCGGTCGCCACCTTCAACAGGTTCGTCGCGCAGGCCTTGAGTATGCCGCTGACCTCCACGAACACGTCCGCGTTCTGCGTCGCCTCGACGAGATTCTCCGCCCGCGCCAGGCCAAGGGACGTGATGTTCCGCAGTTCCTCGGTCGCCATGAATATATATTGTCGCGGCGCAGCCAGGCCCGTGCCGACAGCAGTGCCGCCGAGGTTCACAACGCGAAGCCGCTCTTCGCACTTGTAAACCCGCCAGCGATCGCGGCTGAACGCTTCAGCATAGGCAGCCATCTCGCGGCCTAGTGTTATCAGCACTGCGTCCTGCAATTGCGTTCGGGCGACCTTGACCACGTGTGCGAATTGTTTTTCCTTCCGCTGAAATTCCTCCAGCAGCGCCACCAGTTGCCGCTCCAGTTCCCGGAGTTTGCGAATCGCCGCGACTTTCAAGGCAGTGGGGTATGTGTCGTTTGTTGACTGGTGGAGGTTGATGTCGTCGGTGGGGCAGATGCGTTTGTAGTCGCCCGGTTTTTCGCCGAGCAGCGCGGCTGCCCGATTGGCGAGCACTTCATTGACGTTCATGTTGGTGCTCGTGCCGGCACCGCCCTGCAAGGCGTCCGTGAGATTGTGTTCGTCCAGGCAGGATTCCATCATTTCCACACAGGCGGCCTCGATTGCGGCGAAGGTTTCGTCGTCCCATCGGCCTAGCTGGTGATTCGCCCGGGCGCAGGCAAGCTTCACCGCGCCGTATGCGCGAATCAACTCCGGATGCACAGCCCAGCCGGACAACGGGAAATTCTCCATCGCCCGGTCGGTGTGGATTCCATGCAACGCCGCCGCGGGAATCTTCCGCTCGCCCAGCAAATCCTTTTCGATGCGATATTCGTCATTCATGGTAATCACGTAGTAATCGTGTCGCATTCATCATGGCGACCCCTTCGGTGTCGCCATGCCACCCACCAGTTATTTTATTCAATTTATGGGTGCCATGCTTCTGCTTGCAGAAGCATGCTTTCGCAGGTGGCACAGGTTTGTAACCTGTGCATGTCTCCCTGGAATCCCACAACGCCACAGGTTGCAAACCTGTGCCACCAAAAACTATCGTCCGTTAGAAATACAAGTCCCGCTTGTCGGTGTTTTTAATCTCGTTGAGTCGCTTGGTCAACTCTTCCTTATTCTTGCCGTCTTCCATGGCGGCGAGTTCTTTTTCGATCATTGCCTCGCCGGCTGCGGCGGTTTCGGGCGTGGCGTAGTCCACGAGATACTCCGTCAGCGTCGTCATGGCGTTGGGCGTGCAGTATCGTTTGATGAAACCGGGGATGGCGAACTCCATAAAGTGCTCGCCAGTCCGCCCGAGCCGATAGCAGGCGGTGCAGAAGCTCGGCAGATATTCATCTTCCAGCAGCTCCCGCATCACTTCGTCCAGCGAGCGGACGTCGCCGAGGGTGAACTGTTCGCGTTCCATCCGCTGGGCATCGCCGGCTTCGGTGTATCCGCCGAGTTCGATTCTGCTGCCGGCGTCGATTTGCGAAACGCCGAACTCCATGACCTCGCGGCGGAGGGCGGCGTCTTCGCGGGCGGTCAAAATCATGCCCGTATACGGCACAGCCAGCCGCAGAATCGCGATGAGCCGCTTGAAATCGTAATCGTTTACCATGTACCGCTCGTCGAGGTCAAAGCCGTGGGCCGGCCTCAATCGCGGGAAACTGATCGTGTGCGGCCCGACGTTGAATCGCTCCTGGAGATACAAAGCGTGGCTGACAAGTCCGAGCACTTCGAACCGCCAATCGTACAGCCCGAACAGCACGCCAATCCCAAGATCGTCCAGCCCGGCCTCCATCGCCCGGCTCAGGCCGTCCAGGCGATACTGGTAGTCGCCCTTGAGCGTGCCCTCCGGGTGCCACCGCCGGTACGTCTCGTGGTGGTACGTCTCCTGGAATATCTGGTACGTGCCGATGCCGGCAGCTTTGACCGTGCGATAGCCGTCGTGGTCGAGCGGGGCGGCGTTGATGTTCACGCGGCGGATTTCGCCATGGCCGGACGTGGTTGCGTAAACGGCCCGCACCGACTCCGCCATGAAATCCGCGTCGTACATCGGGTGCTCGCCGAAAACCAGAATCAGCCGCTTGTGGCCTTTGTCTTCCAGGGCGACCACCTGGTTGCGAATCTCCTGTGTATCCAGCGTGCGGCGTACCGCCTGCTCGTTCGAGCGGCGGAAACCGCAGTAAAGGCAGTCGTTGACGCACTCGTTGCCGATGTAAAGCGGCGCGAAGATGACAATCCGGTTACCGTAAACGTTACGCTTGAGAGTTCGGGCGGTGTCGAAAATTTCCTCCACCAGTTCCGGTTCCGTCGCCGCCAGCAGCACCGCGGTTTCCGGGACGCTCAGCGCTTCCTTGGCCAAACTCTTGGCGAGGATATCGCGCACCTCCGACGCCTCGGCAGCAGGAACCGCCGCCAGCTTCATCAGGTAATCGTCGTCGATAAAATCGACTGCCTTCTCGCTCAGTTGTCTTGATTGAGTCATGATACCTCTCCACTGTTTGTACTTGGCCCGACAGCCGTCGCGGCTGGGCGATAATTCAGCGAATCGCCCCTGCCCACGCCGAGTGTCCTGCCGATTGATTTTATCCGCCCGCGAATGCACCTGCAACAATGCTCTGCCGTTTCCTCGATGCAGGCTTTGGCGGGATAAATTTCGTATAAGTCGCGATATTTCACGGGCGTTACGTTCGGCATGATAACATTCGCCCCGCGCCCCAGGCCCAGCTCCCGGCCTTCGGCAAGGTTCAGCGTCGCCAATGCCGTCGTGCTGGGTATGTTGCTCCGCGGGCAAATCAGGCGGGTCAGCGCCAGAACCTTATAAGTCATCTCTTCGGTATTCGGCACCTGCTCCGGCGAGGCCTGCTCGCCAGCCGAAGCGCCGAGCGACGTGCCCGGATGCGGAATGAACGGGCCTACGCCGATCATGTCCAGGTCGAGCTTGCCGAACCATTCGAGATCGTCAGCCAGGTCATCGAACGATTGGCCGGGTATGCCGATCATCACGCCGCTGCCGACCTCGTAGCCAAGCTCCCTGAGGCTACGCAAAATCGCGAACCGGTCGGATCGCTCGTGGGGCAGAGACGGATGAATCGCCTCGAAAAGTCGCGCGTTGGAAGTTTCGAATCGCAGGAGATACCGATCCGCCCCGGCCTTTCGCCAGAGCGCCAGTTCGTCGCGGCTGCGTTCGCCGAGGCTCAGCGTAACGGCCAGCGGCGTTTGCCGTTTGATCCGGCCGATCACATCCACCATCCAATCAGCCGTGATGCCCATGTCCTCGCCGGACTGAATCACCACCGTGCCGTAGCCGTATTCCGCCGCCTTCTCGGCACAGGCGAGAATTTCCTCCGGCGTCATCCGATAGCGGGTAAGCTCGGCGTTGCCGGCGTAAAGCCCGCAATACGTGCAGCTCCGGCGGCAATAGTTGGAAATCTCCACCAGCCCACGCAGATGCACCGCATCGCCGACGTGCTGGCGGCGCGCGTCATCAGCCAACCGCCAGAGCGCGTCCAGCCGCCCGGTGTCGTCCTCGCGAAGCCAATTTATGATCTCATTACGTTGCATATCTTTTCTCACTCCACGCCGTAGGGTGAGTGCTCCCGCCCACGTAATTTCCAGCGCGGCGGCCTTCCCAGGCCGCCGCGGCACAGGTTACAAACCTGTGCCACCTGGTCTATCTTTCATGGCGACCCCTGCGGTGTCGCCATGCCACCCAATATCGTGGGAGGCGGAAAAACACATGGCACCCGGCGCGTTGTTTTTAGTCATTGGTCATTGACCGCAGGGTAACCGTGAACGTCGAACCTTTATCGGGGACACTCTCGGCACTTGCGTCGCCACCGTAGAGTTCCGCCAGCTTTTTAACTATGGACAATCCCAGGCCGCTGCCCAAAATATTTTTCGTCTTCGCGTTCTTTATACGGACGAACTCACCGAAGAGCTTCGCCGCCTCTTCCCCGGTCATGCCGATACCGGTATCGGCGACGGCTATGCTAATCTGCCCGTCATCTTGACTCAGCGTTACGTCCACGCTGCCGCCGTCGCGATTGTATTTCACGGCGTTGGACACGAGATTGTTCAGGATAATATCCATTTCGCCGCGATCCGCATGGATGGCAACGGGCGTATCGGCGTGGAGTTGAATCGTAATGTTCCGCTTGGCGGCTGTG
>JAIORC010000078.1 GCA_021108335.1 Phycisphaerae bacterium | reverse complement strand
CCGGAGTTCAAGGAGTCGGCTGACTGGTGGAAGCAGATCAAAAAACTTTTTGCGATGCAAATCAAAAAAACCGTGCTTCCCGACGGTGTGCAGAAGGAAAGATGTATCGGGTATCACACCTGGTGCTACACGAAATTCCGCGATGTCCTGCTGCTGGGGCGGCTCAACGGAACGTCCCTGCCTGAAGGTTTCGCCAAAACCGTGAAACTCATGGGATTGTATAGCCAGAAGATATCGCATCCGGGCAGAAAGTCCCGTCCCGCCCTCGGCGACGGGAGCGGCGTTAGCTGGTGGGCGAAACCGAAAGAAAAACCGCCGCTCAAAACACAGATAAAGAAAACGGAAAAGGCAGAGAATACAAAGAAGAAGAAGACGGTGAAGAGAATCAGGCCGTCCGGTGGTTTCAGTTCCTTATGGAAATTTGGCATTGATACTTATAAACAAGGCCAAAAGCGCCGGGTGGGCATACCGGCATATACATCTACGGAACTCCCCTTTGCCGGTTTATTTATGATGCGAACCGGTTGGGATGCGCAGGATAAATTCCTCCTTTTCGACTGCGTTTCGCGTTCCAGCGCCGGTGGCCATTGGCACTGCAGCGCGCTGAACGTTGACATTTACGCCTACGGGCGGCCTCTTATTGTCGATCCGGGAATGCGATCTTACTCAAAGAGCAGCTACCTGGATTATTTTCGCCGTGTGCGGGCGCATAATATTATTGAGTTCGCCAGCAAGGAGAACACACAAAATCCCAAACTGATTCGCTGGTTGAGGTCGCCGGGGTTCTGTCTCGCTGAAGGCACGGTGCAAGCCCCAGTCCATGCGAAGATGCACCGGCGAGTGCTGTTCGTCGGCGGCGACTACTGGATTGTCGATGACCTGGCCGATGTTCCAGCCCGACACCCGATAGCAACAAGAGCATACTGGCATTTGAATTCCCGGTCGGTGGTGGTCGGCGGAAAACAGGTCGATCTGTCTGCCGATGGTGACGGGGCCTCCCGCCGCCGTTGGATGGGCGGAAAGGACAAGGATTTGTCCTTTTATACCAACGATCCCGGCATCGGCAATCTCCTTGTTATCCCCGACGGCGGCGAAAAGTACCTTTCGCTGTCGCTTATCGCCGACACGCCATGCGGCGGGCACGTCGCCTGCTACCGCCAGGATCCCACGCCGCCCGTAAAGACAAAATTAAGATTTACGACCCTGCTGTATCCGTTCAAGGGAACAAACCGCCCTGCCGTCTCCTTCAAGGACGGCGTAGTGAAAATCGGCGACGACCGGGTTGACAGCTACCTCCGCAAGGGCAAGCAAACCGACGGCGATTGCGCCCTTGTCAGCCGGCGGAGCGGGAAAGTCGAGCGGGTCTTGCTGGTCGGCGGCAGCAATGTCAAAGGCGTCGTGCGGGCTGACGGCAAGGTTGATTTCCTTATCATCACGCGTAACGGCGAATCGATTGACGTTCAATTAATCGGAGCCGCCAAGGGCAAGCGACTCGAACTACCCGGTTTTGCGGGAGTTAAAAAGGTAACGGTCAACGGAAAGCTCTGCACATTGTCCGAAGAGAAAGGCATTCCGGTTGTCGCCGGGCCATTTGAGAAAATCAAACCGGATCAAAAAAATAAGAAGCTGTTCTGGATAACCAACGACACAACGGGAGGCCGGAAAAATGGAACCCACAAAAAACGCAAACCGTAACAATCGCAAACCGAAAATCCTGGTTGCCGGCAGACAAGCCGAAAACGGGAAATCCCGCGGCTTTACCCTGATAGAGCTTTTAGTCGTAATCGCCATTATCTCGCTGCTGGTCAGCATCTTGTTGCCGTCGCTGAATCGAGCCAGGGGATTGGCCAAACGGGTGAGTTGTTCGAGCAACATGCGACATATCGGCATGGCGTTTACGATGTACAATGGCGATTGGCAGCAATGGTTCCCACTTGTCAGGGAAACGACAAGCAGCGGCTACTGGGCGGACAAGCTGTACAATGGCTACCTTGAGAATGTCGAGGCCTTTTGCTGCCCGAACGCGCCGGAGAGGACTTTTACTCCGAACGAAACCAATGGCGCCATGAAAATGGCTTACGGTATGGAATGGTGGTTGGGCGGCGGAATGAGGATCGGTGCGCATGCCGGGCAAATAGGCTCTACCCACAAAATGCTCGATGTCGAACAACCGACAGTAACGGTTCTTCTCGGCGAGAATGGGAGTTTCGGGCACGGTTACGGCGTGCACAATTTTGGTTGGCCGGACCCGGCCAATAGTTGGGGCTGGCTGGACGACAACCGCCACGCGGGCAACTCCAACATCCTTTTCGTAGACAGCCACGTCGCTTCCTATGTCGCCGACGAGGCCCTCGACACCGAAGGCGAGCTGATCTGGTTCGGGGATGGCGACTGACATCCGGCCTGACGTTCCAAAACCTTTTGGATAAAGTAGCTTTTTTTTAGTATCATTCCTCCCTTATGATGAAACGCCGTGATCGGCGACTGAAATCTACGAAGAATCCAAAAGGAGTACCGTTATGCCTTTGATCGATATGCCCATGGAGAAGCTCAAGGCCTACCAGGGCAGAAATCCCAAGCCCGCCGACTTCGACGCTTTCTGGGACGCCGGCCTTGCCGAGATGCGTGACATCGATCCTCAAATTGAATTGAAGCCTTCCGACTTCCAGACGCCGTTTGCCAAGTGCTTCGATATGTACTTCACCGGTATGGGCGGCGCGAGGGTTCACGCGCAATTGCTTCAGCCGAAAAATTCAACGCAGCCCCACCCGGCAATACTCATGTTCCACGGATACTCAGGGGACGCCGGCGACTGGTCCGAAAAACTCGGCTATGTTGCGATGGGTTATACGGTAGCCGCCCTTGATTGTCGCGGCCAGGGCGGCAAGTCCGAAGATGTCGGCGGCGTCAGCGGCAATACGCTGCAGGGCCATATCATCCGAGGCCTGGACGATTCGCCCGAAAAACTGCTTTTCCGTCAGATATTTCTCGATACCGCCCAGCTTGCCAAAATCGTGATGGAGATGCCCGATGTTGACGAAACCAGAGTAGGCGCTACCGGCGGCAGCCAGGGTGGCGGGTTAACCCTGGCTTGTGCAGCCCTCGAACCCAGAATCAAACTTGCCGCGTCAGTATTTCCCTTCCTCTGTGATTATCGACGCACCTGGGAAATGGATCTGGCCAAGGATGCCTACGCCGAGCTTCAAAAATACTTCCGGACATTCGACCCGCACCATGAGCGGGAGGATGAGATATTTACAAAACTCGGCTATATAGACGTGCAATATCTGGCGGCGCGAATCAAAGCCGAGGTTTTGATGAGCGTCGGCCTGATGGATACCATCTGCCCGCCCTCTACGCAGTTCGCAGCCTATAACAAGATAACCTCGAAAAAGTCGCTGACGATATATCACGACTATACCCATGAAAAACTGCCGGGAATCAGCGATATAATCCTGCAGTTCTTCCTGGCTGGGATTTAAGATTACGTCAAAGGCCGACGGTGAGAATCGAACTCACAACCTCAGCTTTACGAAAGCTGTGCTCTACCGTTGAGCTACGTCGGCGGGATTTGCTTCTTTGCAAGGCAAAGTTTATCGGTAGACGATGTTGCCGTCAAGGATGTATGCGACTACAGGGGTGTGAGAAATTTTTTTCTGGTGTAATCTGGTTTCGATGCGATAGACTGGCATGTGCAGGATTCGGGCAGGGTTGCCCGTCTGGCAGGTGCCGCATGGATGCGAAAACCAATTGCATGATGGAGATGGATCGACTCTGGAGCCCTGAGCAGTCTCTTCCCACGCGACACGTTTTGCGGGAGATGGTCGGGTTTTACGGGCGGGCATGGGGGCATGGCGATCTGGCCCGGCGGGTCAGGGTGGTTTACAACGCCCGTCTGAGCACCACGCTGGGCAGGGCGATTTTCCAGGATATGCTTATCGAGTTGAATCCCCGTCTGCTGGCTGAGCACCCGGCGGAGTTGGTTCCCACCCTCGGCCACGAACTTGCCCACTTGGTTGTCCATCTCAGATACGGCCGCTGCTCGCCGCACGGGCGGGAATTCAAAACGCTGATGCGGGCGGTGCAATTACCCGCCAAAGCTACGCACAATCTGCCGGTCAAGCACCTCCGCCGGAAACGCGGTAAATATCTCTACCTGCACCGCTGCTGCGATTGTGGAACCAGTTTCGTCGCCCGGAGTGTTCGCAGGCAATACTACTGTATCGCCTGCGGGCCTGACATGAAGTGGGACATCTTTCGCGTGCCGAACTCACCTGCGGGACAGATGTTGCTGGATCACCTTCGCAACGGGAAATAATTCGTGCTTCAAAAGTTGCCGGCGGCAACTTTTCTTGTCTTGACGAAATGGCGAAATTCTGGAAAATAAAAGTTGAGGTTCTTTTGAGGATAGAAGTCAATCATTTTGCAAGGAGAATAATAATGCGTGTGCTACTCTTGGTTGTTGCCGTATGTCTTTTCGCTGTCGGCTGTAATGATGACAAAGCCCGTCGTCCCGTTGATACCTCCAAAATGGACAGTATTGCCCAGGGGATACTCAAAGACATCGCCGCGGGAAAGGCAAAAAAATCCTACGACGAATATTTTTCCTTGGAATTCCGGGCCAACAACACACTGGAAGAATGGGCCGAAGACGTAGCCGGCTACAGGCAACGGCTGGGGAAATTGGAGTCCATAAAACGACTGAGCGAAACAACCCTCTGGGTTGGCGATGAAGTCGATGCAACTTTCAAGTATGAGGTTGTCTGGAAAGAAAGTCCCGGAGAATTGGTGCTCAATGTCAGGAGAACCGACCAGTGGAAGGTGGTCAGCCTTAGAATCGATCCCCGGATAATTAAAGATGTGGATGCCGAAACCCTGGAGCGAATCAAAAAACTTCGATAACGTCTCAGCGGGAACTTTATAAGGGAACCTCCCCTTCCGCACCGATGTATAAACGGAAGGTTTGTAACTTTGTGACGCAGAACGATGAAAATAATCGGGCGTTATTAGACTCTGCCGCGGCATTCCCCGCGAAAAAGGATTCCGCCGCGCCTTCGAAAAAGAAAATCTCCCGGCGGAAGTTTATCAAGTGGGCTTCGGCCACGGGCGTCGCCGCGTTGGCGGGCGGGGCGGTTATCGATGCCTTTTTCATCGAGCCTCACTGGTTCAAAGTAACCTACCCTGTATTTCGAATTCCCAACCTGCCGCCGGCCTGGGACGGCGTACGAATCGCCCACATTACCGACATCCACGTGGGAGCGCTGTCCAACCTCGACGACGCCCGCGATATCGTAAACATGGCCAACGCCCTCAACCCGGACATCGTGGTGATGACCGGAGATTACGTCAGCAGGGCGGCAGCCATCACCCGCGCACTCGTGGAGGTCATTCGGGACTTACGGGCAAAAGTCGCCAAATTCGCCGTCCTGGGCAACCACGACTACTGGACCAACTCCGCCGCCATGATAAACCTGTTCGAGGAAACCGGCGTGAAAATGCTGACGAATCGCAGCCACGTGCTACGCCGCAAAGGCCAGCCGCTCTGCTTCGCGGGCGTGGACGACCTGATGGCCGGCAGACCCGATCTGTACCGCGCTCTCACCGGCGTCGATAAACAAATTCCCCGCATCCTGCTGTGCCACAATCCCGATTTCGCCGAAATGATGCCCAAAAATCCGCGCGTGGATATGATGCTCTGCGGCCATACGCACGGCGGGCAGATTAAAATCCCGCTCATCGGGCCGCTGGTATTGCCCATCACGCACAAAAAATATGCCGAGGGTCTCGTGCAGGGGCCTCGCTGCCCGGTCTTCATTTCCCGCGGGCTTGGAATGGTCAAATTTCCCGTGCGATTCAACTGCCGCCCGGAACTGCCGCTGATTACTCTCCGCCGCAAATAGCTTCCGCGACTGTAGGGTGGGTGCTTGCACCCACGCAGCTCACCGCGTGGGTGAACCTGCCTCCGGCAGAACCACCCACCCTACACTCTACGCCGGGTTGCTGTGGCGGGAGCAAAGTTTTCAGCCACGATTGTTTATTCACTAATTCCGCGTTTCTTCAGCCTTCTCTGGACATGAGCGCCCGGGGGAATTATCATTCGGGCTACCATCCGAGAAAGGATGTGCGGTGCGATTCTTCATGGCGACCCCTCCGGTGTCTCCATGTTACCTAATCGTCTTTTCTCTCCAAACGATAAAGGATTAAAAAAATGCCAAAATACACAATAGGCCTGGACTACGGCACCAATTCCGTTCGCGCGCTTATCGTCAACGTCGCCACCGGCAAGGAAATTTCCACCGCCAGTTGGATTTACGCCCACGGTACGGAGGGGATTATTCTCTCGGACGACACGAATTTAGCCCGGCAGCATCCCGCCGACTACATCAAGGGCGCCGAAACCACCATCAAGCGCGCCGTCGCCGCCGCCAAACGAAACAACAAAGGCTTCTCGCCACAGCAGGTTATCGCCATCGGTGTCGCCGCCACCGGCAGTACGCCTATGCCTGTAGACCGCATGGGCCAGCCGCTGGCACTGCAAAAACCCTTCGACGACGACCTGGCCGCGATGGCCTGGCTGTGGAAAGATCACACCACCATCGCCGAAGCTGACGAGATTACCCACCAGGCCCGCAGAATGAGGCCGCAATATCTCAACAAATGCGGCGGGGCGTATAGCAGCGAGTGGTTCTTCAGCAAAATCCTTCACTGCCTCCGCCACAGTCCGAAAGTATTCGACGCCGCATACACGTGGGTCGAACTGTCCGACTGGATTCCCGCGATGCTCAGCGGCACGACCGCCCCGGAGGATTTGAGCATCAACATTTGCGCCGCCGGCCACAAGGCGATGTACAACGACGACTGGGGCGGCTACCCGGACGAGAAATTCCTGCTCTGCTTCGACCCCAAGCTTGGCGACCTGCGAAGCCGGCTGCGACCCCACGCCAAAACCGCAGCCCAGGCGGTTGGGGGCCTTTCCGCCGAATGGGCCAAAAAGACATCCTTGCCAGCCGGCATCCCGATTGCCGCCGGGGCGATTGACGGGCATCTCGGGGCGGTCGGGACCGGCATTACGCCGGGTATGATGTCCAAGATTATCGGCACGAGTAGCTGTGACATGGTTGTCGTACCGACTCACCGGCACCTGCCGGATATCCCCGGCCTGTGCGGTATTGTTACCGGCAGCATCGTGCCGGGGTTGATCGGCCTGGAGGCCGGGCAGGCAGCCGTGGGCGATATCTTCAACTGGTTCGCAAACACCATTCACCAGCCGGACCGCAAGGCCGCCTCGCACACCGCACTGACAGCCGCCGCCGCGAAGCTGCCGGCAGGCTGGAGCGGGCTGCTCGGGCTGGATTGGCATCACGGCAACCGCTCTGTACTTGCCGATCAATTACTTACCGGCATGATGGTAGGCCAGAACCTCCGCACCACGCCCGCCGAAATCTACCGTGCCTTGATCGAAGCCAGTGCCTTCGGCGCACTGACGATCATCAACCGGCTCGACCAGTACAACATAAAGATCGACGAAATCGTCAATTGCGGAGGGATCGCCGAGAAAAACCCGCTTGCCGTGCAAATTTACGCCGACGTAACCAACAGGCCGATGAAAATCTCCCGCAGCAGCCAGACATGCGCACTCGGGGCAGCCATCGCCGCCGCCACCGCCTGCGGGCATTACGAGTCCATCCCGCAGGCCCAGGGAAAAATGACCGGCTTGAAGAAAAAAGTATACACCCCAGACCCACAAGCCGCCGCCGTCTACAAAAAACTCTACGTCCTGTACAAGCAACTGCACGATGCCTTCGGCACAACCGCATGGAAAGGCAGTTGTCACAACATTATGAAAAAACTGCTCGAAATACGGACAGAAGCAAGAAAATAGCGACGGATGCCACAGGCTTGCCCCAAAGGGGTTCGCAGCCTGGTGCCGTGGCGGGAGCGAAGCGACAGCCACGATGTTTGCGCCCCAAGAGTTCCCGTTTTCCCGGTTCCTGTTTTACAGTTTTTCCCGGTTCCCGGTTCCTGGTTCCTGTTTGCCCCGTTTTTCCGCGATATCTATTGCGAGGTTGATTGCTGCTGTCATGCTGGTGGGGCTTGCCTGGAATTTTCCGGCGATGTCGAATGCCGTGCCGTGGTCGGGGCTGGTGCGTACGATGGGCAGGCCGAGCGTTATGTTGACCGCTTCCTCCCAGCCGAGGAGCTTTATGGGTATCAGCCCCTGGTCGTGATACATGGCGATTACGCAATCGAACTGCCCTTCGAGGGCCTTGAGGAAAATCGTGTCGCCGGGGTATGGGCCGGAGACGTTTATGCCCGACTCCGAGGCCATTGTTATCGCCGGGGATATAATCCGTTCTTCTTCGTCGCCGATGTTGCCGTTTTCGCCGGCGTGCGGGTTCAGGCCGGCTACGCCGATACGCGGCAGCTCGACGCCGAACCATTCCCGCAGTGCTTTGTCGGCTAACTCTATCGGGTTGAACACGCAGCCGATGGTGAACTTGTCGCGGATGCAGATTATCGGATCGTGTATGGTCGCCAGTGCGACTCGCAGTTTGGGCGAGACGAACATCATCGCCACGTGCCGAGACTGGCAGCGGTTGGCGAGTAGTTCGGTATGGCCGGGGAATTTTTTCTCGCCGGCCATCCGCCATGAGGTTTTAGAAATCGGCGCGGTAACGATGGCGTCGATGAGTCCTTCTTTCGCAGTGGTTATAGCGTCTTCGCAGAACGCCAGCGACGCAGCCCCGCCGACCTTGCTAGGCCCGCGCGGCATGGTGTGGGGCATGGTAATTTCGTCGTAGTCCAGTACGACCAGGTCGTGGATATACCGGCGGAGGTTTTCGTGGTGGTCGCGGTAGACGATCAGCGGTATCTCGAGCCGGTCGGCGGTGTACTCCAGTTGCTCGCTGAAGCCGAAAATCACGAACTTCGCCCGTCGGCGCAGGTCGGCCCGGCCCAGCGAGCGGATGATAATCTCCGCCCCCACGCCGCAGGGGTCGCCCATGGTAATACCGATTGTCGGCTTGGTGTCGTCCATATAAGCATCTTAGCGAATAGGGACGCAGAGAGCAAACATCGCGGTTGTCGCTACGACATCTGGGCATAGGCAGATTGCTTTACACCGGTTTTCTCTACCAATTTTTGGGCACAGAAGCGGGTATGGTAGAAGTTTGGGAAGAATTCGTGATAGGTGATTGGGACTTGGCTTTAGATTTAAACTTCTCCAAACACACTGGGGCAAACTATGTGACTGCTATTGTGATTATTGCTGTGAGTGTTGCCGTGAGCGCTGACGCCAGGATGGCACATACGATCGGAATCCAGATAGCTATTTTCCTGTCGCGAGTCTTCTCCTGTTTGCGCTGCGCCTCCCGCTCACAAGCAAAAATATATGTTCGGTCTGAGGTAAAGACCTCCAGGGCTTCGCGTAGTTTTTCGCACAGATCCAATGTCGTTTCACACTCTTCAATGGATTTGCCGAAAGCACCTTTCATTTCATGGTTTTTAGCTTTTTGGTAAGACTGTTTAACTTGTGTTGAAAGTTTTTTTACTTTCGCCGCTTTCTGGACACCATCCTCAACGTAATCGCCAAATTCCTTAACCAGCACCATGTAGTCAAGCAGATCTTTAGCTTGCGATGCTTCAGCCAAATACGAATTAATTGCGATTTTGTATGAGTCTAAAATGGCACGCTTGATGTGTGATTTATTCGCGGAAGCCAACTCGTCTTTAGCATCCACATCCTCCTCACACAGTGCCCGAGCTATATGATGGAAACAAGCATAAACTTCATTGGAAAGCCCCTCGGGACGAACACCGTCTGCTTCTGTAGTCGCTATAACAAGAATGGGCAGGAGGTCTTCGTAATACCGAGAGAATATTTCGGCAATGTTCTCCCTTGTATCGGGATTACTCAGCCGCTGTTGAATGAGCTCCGAAATATAGCTGCTCTGAGATTCGGTCATTTCGGCAGCATTCACCAATTTTGCAGAATTTTACGGGACTCTTTATCCAGCTTCTCGGCGTCTACACCTTTCCCAAAGTGGACGTAACCCCTGCCAACAATTTCTTCGGCATGAATTTTGTGTTTTTTGGGAATAACCAATTGAGATAAACCCCCCGTATGGTTTGCTGCCTCTTCAATGGTACAGCCATAGCGCTTCTCAAAGCGCTGTCGCACTAGCTTGCTGACGCTCATGTCGTGTGCCTCGTGTTTAGTTAATTTCCCGTCGGAATCACTAAAAAACCGAAGTTAGTTGCGCAGTTTAGAAAAAATCCAATCAAAATTCAAATCATTTCCATGCGGTTTTTTTGAGTATACCAAATTAATTATATCACAGCTATAGGAACATTATCGGACATTTCATCGTGAGGACATTAGCAAGGAAGGATTGTTGGATAAATAATGTATCAGTAGGCCCTCAACAGTGTGCAACCACCAGTTACTTGTCGGTTTCCTGGTTCTGCTCTGATGAGACGTATTCGCCGCCCGTGCATTGCGATTCGATTGTTCTGCCGAGGTGCATTTCCAGGTCGCGGTCTCGTCCGAGCGGCACTACGGGGCATTCTGGTATGCTTGGGGCAGTTGCCCGTGGCCGGGGTGGCTTGGCGGTGGCGGCTGGGCCGGTGTCTTCCGAAGGAGTAATCGGGGTTTTGGGGCGGATAAGATCGTTGAATCTCATTTCGGGCATCTTTTTTTGGTGTCGTCGCGAGTGGCCCAGCGCAATGCCCAGTTCCGAGGCGTCGGTGAATTGTTGCTGGATTTTGTCTGACCGGGCCATCGCGATTTCAACCGTAAAGCTGAACCGCTTGGTTCCCTCGATGCGGCGGATTTGGACCCGGGCAGCCCTGTAGATGTGCTGGATGGTGTTTTCCCGGTAGTTGAAAATCGTAGCGGAGTCTTTCCGCCAAACCTCGAAGAGGTGTCCGCCGGAGGCTGCCGTGGTGGTAATTACCCCGTCCCGCCGGTCCTGCCTGTCCAGCGGAAAGCCGTATTTACGCAGCGTAGTGCGGCAGGCCTGCCAGACCGACTCGAAATTCCGCTCTTCCTCCGTTTCCGGGGGACGTTCCAGCGGCTTGGTGTGCTGAGGTATGCACCCCGCCGGCAGCAGGCCCAGAATCAGCGTCAAAAATATAATTGCTCCAATACGCATGTCAATCCTGCATCAATTATGGGGAATATTAGAAATATCTTACCGGTAAGATTATACTGTCCTACAGTGAAAGATTCCAGAAGGAGAGACGTTATTCCCAAGAGAAGCAAACCGATGGCTGTGCGGATCGCCGCTGGGGCGATGCGGGGCAGGAAGCTGCTGCCGCCTCCGCACATGGGAACCAGGCCGATGACCGGCATGGCGAAAAAGTCGCTGTTCGGCATATTGGAGCCGTGGCTGGACGGGGCGACCGTGCTGGATTTGTACAGCGGCACGGGTACGCTTGGGCTGGAAGCGATTTCGCGCGGAGCCAGCCGGGCGTTTTTCGCCGAGCGGGATCGGCCGGTAATCGAGCGGCTGCTGCGGAACATCGCCGAATGCCGCCTGGAAGAAGTCGCCACCGTCTGGGCGGGCAATATCGAATCGCGCCTGGCTGACTGGCTGGAAGAAATGGATTCGCCGGCGGACATAGCCTTCGTGGATCCGCCGTTCCCGGCTGTGAGGCGATGGCAGTGGGAGCGGATTGTGCGAAAGATTTTCATTCCGCTGGCGGCAGCGCTTGCGCCGGACGGCGTGGTGGTGCTTCGGCTGCCGGACGACGCGCCCGCCCCCGAGAACATCGGGCCGCTGACGCGGAATCGCCTGCAGGAATACGGGCAAATGGTAATCGCTTTTTACGGGAAAAGTTCATAGCATAATACGCAGGTGGCACAGGTTTGTAACCCCCAAGGGGCAGGCCTGTGCCGCGGCGGCCTGTCAAGGCCGCCGCGCGTAGGGTGGGTGCTCCCACCCAGCGGAATGGAAGAAGTTCACAACCATGACAAAGGATTCCTATCTGTATTTCGAGCCGGAACGAATCGCCAGCCTGAAGAACCTCAACATTATGGTTCGCCGGGCGGTCGAGGGGTTCATCACCGGCTTGCACCGCAGCCCGCACAAGGGATTCTCCATCGAGTTCAGCGAACACCGCGACTACAGCCCCGGCGACGACCTGCGACACCTCGACTGGACTGCCTGGGGCCGCTCCGATCGATACTACATTAAGCAATACGAGCAGGAAACGAATCTGCGGGCGTATATCCTGCTGGACGTCAGCGGCTCGATGGACTATCGCCACCGCGGCGAGCTGACCAAGTTCAGCTACGGCTGTTTTCTGTCGGCCTGCCTGAGCTATCTCATGTGTCGCCAGCAGGACGCCGTGGGCATGATCGCCTTCGACGAAGCCGTGCGGTTTCACCTGACGCCCGGCAGCACGCCGGCCCATCTCGACCGGATATTCAAGCACTTGGAGAAAACCCGGCCCAGCAAGCAGACCGCCATCGCCGAGACGTTTCACAGGCTGGCCGACACCATCGCGAAGCGCGGGCTGGTGATTATCATCTCCGACCTTTACGACGATCCGTCCGAGATAATCAAGGCCCTCCAGCATTTCGTCTACAAGAAGCACCAGATTATCGTATTCCACCTGCTCGACGCCGCCGAGATGGAACTGCCGTTCAAGAAAATTACGCAATTCGTGGACATGGAAACCGGCGAAAAGCTGCAAGTCGATCCGCGGACGATTCGCGAATCTTACCGGCAGGAGGTTGCGGGGTTCATCAACCGCTACCGCCGCGAATGCAGCGACCGCAACATTGAATACGTCCAGGTTACGACCGATACTCCGTACGACCGGATGCTGTTGAGTTACCTTGCCCAGCGAAAGGCGTTCCTGCGATGATGCTGGCGTTTTCAATCTTCGGGCTGACCTTCGCCGCGCCGCTGCTGCTGATCGGCCTGGCCGCCGGGGCGATTCCGTTCATCCTGCACATGATTTCCCGCGTGCGAGCCCAAAGCCAGAACTTCCCGACCCTGCGATTTTTGAAGTTGACCATGGAGAAAACCGCCCGCCGACGACGGCTTCAGAATTGGCTGCTGTTGTTGCTGCGGTCGGCATTGCTGGCGGTGCTGGCGATGGCGGTTGCCGAGCCGATCAGCCAGGCTGCCGGTGGCTGGGGCGGCAACTCCGGCCAGGTAACCGTGCTGCTGCTGGACAACAGTTACTCGATGGCTACCCGCCAGGGCGCAGACACTCGCTTCAGCCGGGCCAAGGCCGACGCTGCCGGCCTGCTCAGCGGCGAGAAGAAGCCCGCGATGGGTTGTCTGCTGCCAGCCTGCGGGCAGGTGAAATCCCTCGAATTGACCACGCAACTGGAATTGCTCCGCAAAGGCGTTGCAGCTGCGTCGATAAACTTCGGTAAAGCCGACCTGGAACAGCGATTCAGCCGGGCAATCGACCTGCTGAACAAGCAATCCAATCCGAAAAAGGCGATATATCTATTCAGCGATCTTCAGCGGGAAAGTTTCGAGCCGCTGCTGAAGGCTGCCGACCTGGCTGCGGCGAAGGACATTCACCTGTTCATTCTCGATTACGGCAGCGGGCCGATCAACAACGTGGGCATTACCGATCTGCGAATCGGCGGCCCGGCGATTGCCGACAGCCCGGTGGAATTCGCCGCCGTTGTGCGGAACTCCTCGCCGGCTGCCCGGCAGGTCGAAGTTGTTTTCGATATCGACGGGTCGCGGAACCCGCGGAAGGTTATCACGCAGTTGGCTCCTGCCGGCAAGGAGGGCGACAAGGTGGCGGTGAAGTTCGGCCATCGTTTTTCGCGGGCGGGCGATGCTGCCGGTACGGTTCGCCTCAGCCAGCCGGACGCCCTGCTGACGGACAACATCCGCCGGTTTGCCCTGAAGATAGGCCCGCGTATCCGCGTATTGGTAGTGCGAGGCCAATCGCCGCCGGACGCGGGCTGGTGGGCCGACCCGGCGACGATGCTGGCGACGTGGCTGGACTTCCGAAGCCCCGCCGAGCGGCAGCAGACGAAAATACCCTGGCCGCTCCGCGTGGACGTTATCGACTGGAAAGAGTTTTGGCAGGGGCCGGGGCAGGGCGGCAGCGGCGCGCCGGAGGCCCTGGCGAATGCGGACGTGATATTCTTCTGCGAAGTACCGCGATTCAGCGATGCTCAGGGCAGGGCGATCGAGCAATTGGTACGCAGCGGCAAGACGGCGATGTTTTTCCTCGGCCCGGAGATACAGCCCGACGTTTACAACCGTCTGTGGCATCGCGGCGGTAAGGGCCTGTTGCCGGCGAAGATCGGTTTGCCCGTCGGGCAGCTCGGCGCGGAGGCGGTCAGCGAAAAAGTCGAGGCCTTCGACGTAACACATGTGTACCTCGCCGGGCTTTTTCCGCAGCCGGGCGATTATCTCGCCGAGCCGCTGTTTGTGCAGCGATACTTCAAGCTGGCCTCGACGCCGACGGGCACGGTGCTTTTGCGGCTTGGCAATAAAGACCCGCTCGTCGTCGCCCGTGACTTCGGTAAGGGCAAGGTGATTCTCTGCACAGCCCCGGCATCGCTGCGGTGGAGCCCGTCGCTGCCGAACCACGGCGTGTTCGCCTCGATGCTGCGGCGGATTACCTTCCAGGCCCGGCAAAACGCCGGCGGCAGCGGCGAGATGAGCGTCGCCGGTAAGCCCGTCGTTATCAACGTCCCGCGAAATACCGCCGAGCCGATAAAAAATATCAAAATCACCCTGCCGCAAC
>JAIORC010000265.1 GCA_021108335.1 Phycisphaerae bacterium | reverse complement strand
CCGAGAAGTTCAAATCCGAAGGCTGGCTTTGCCCGGCCCTCTTCAAATACTTCAAACAAGCCCCCAAAGAAATCTACATAAAAGCGGATGCGAAATAGCCGGCCGGCAAATATGGTCAGGCTTTATGTCGTACGCGGCTGGGCGGAGTGTGGAAGTATCGGCTGAATTCCCGGCTGAATTCGTGCAGGCGTTGATAACCGAGATATTGGGCTACCTGTGTAACGTTAAGCGTAGAGAACATCAGCAGCCCGCGGGCTTCAGCCATGCGAATCCGCCTTACGCGTTGCATGGGACTGCTACCGGTGGTTTTGTGGCAGGCACGGACGACGGACGCCCGGCTGCAAAGGCACATCTCCGCCAGATCGTCCAGCGTGGGGCGAAAAAATCTTCGCTGACGAATAGTTCGCTCGGCCTTCCACCATAACTCTCCCCCAGCCGGAATGTCAGGTGATCGCCCAGTCCGCTTCTCAATCCGCTCCAATATAGTGAGCAAAGCGGCATAGATTCGCATATCCCGTTCAGGGCAATCCGCAACATGGGATGCCGTGAACAGCTTCTCAAAAGCGCCGCGAATAGGGCGATCCGAGGCAAAAACCCGATCATCCATTGCGAGCGGCTGGACCGCGGGGGCCTGGAAGGCGACTGAGTAGAAGGAAACCTGTTCTTCGTTACCAAGCCACCACACTTCCTCGGTTTCGTGATAATAAACCAGGTCTCCGGCGTGAACCTGGTATTCGCGTTCGTTAGTCCTCAAACGATACGCTCCAGTGAGCACCAGCTGCAGCAAATGTCCCGGCGTTGAACAAGTGTGGGAACGATGACCCGGCGGGCGGACGAATTTCCATACCCCGGAAATGCTCTCAACCGGGCAACGAATAATATTTACGGGAATGTCGGCGGCTTGGGATTTCATTTGAAATTGCTAAAGTATACTCCTGTGGATATTAATAATTCTCGGCAAACCGAGCGTTTTGTCAATCATTATCTGATTCGATTTGCGAACTATTTTAAATGCAAATGCTAACGACCGCATCGGGGCGAGGGTGTATCTTGTGGTTATTGGAACCCTATGGGCAGGGTGAAATTGTTATTGGACAAGAGGAATTTATCATGACGCGACGTGAACGTTTGATGGCTACATTGGAAGGTAAACCGGTCGATCGGCCGGCGGTGAGCTTTTATGAGATCGGCGGGTGGAAGTTAGACCCCGACGATCTGGATGAATACAACATATATAACGACCCGTCGTGGCGGCCGTTGATTCGTCTGGCGGAAAAGGAAACCGACGTCATCCGCACATTACCAGCAACCCAGACGCCCTCCGCCGACAATCCCCGCGAGGAATTCTTTCAAACCGAAACATGGGAGGAAAATCGCTCCAGATTTATACGCACGACGCTGAATGTCGGCGGACGCACCATGACCGAGACGACAAGACGCGATGCCGAAACGGATACCATCTGGACGACGGAACACCTCCTGAAAAACGTTGACGACCTCAAAGCCTATCTTCAATTACCGGAAGAAGTATTCGACTACGAAATAAACTGCTCCAACCTGATCGAAGCGGAGAAGGATTTGGGGGACGCCGGTATTGTTATGGTAGACACGGGCGATCCGCTCTGCGCGGCGGCGGCTTTGTTTTCCATGGAGGAATACACTATTATCGCCATGACCGAGACGGACTTATTCCACCAGTTGCTCAAAAAGCAGGCGAGGCATTTATACAAACAGACCGAGCAGGTCGCGCGAGACTTTCCTGGTCGGCTGTGGCGTATTGTCGGCTCGGAATATGCCTCCGAACCGTATCTCCCGCCCCGCCTTTACGAAGAATACGTTGTTCGCTACACCGGCCCGATGGTCGATATCGTCAAGAAGCATGGCGGCTACGTCCGCATACATTCGCACGGTCGGCTGAAAAACATTCTTTCGCATATTGCGGAGATGGGTGCTGACGGCCTGGATCCCATCGAACCGCCCCACCAGGGCGACGTTGAACTTATCGACGTCCGCCGGCAATACGGCCGCCAGATGGTACTGTTCGGCAACATCGAGTCAACCGAGATCGAAAACCTCCCGCCGGCGAAGTTTGAGGCAAGGGTTACGCAAGCCTTGTCTGAGGGCACAGACGGGCAGGGACGCGGATTCGTGCTAATGCCGTCGGCTTGCCCCTACGGCCGAACGATCGACGCGGATACCATGACAAACTACGAAACGATGGTTCGGCTGGCGACCAGATTCGGCGGCTGAATTATCGCGTCGATCATGGCAACTCGTCAACTCTCTTGGGCTACTACACATCCCCTTGATTGACGGCTTTTTCCAATGCGACAATCAGTTGCGGAAAATCTATTCGGACGGTATCCCACAAAACATCAAGATCGACAGCATCGTATCCGTGAATCAGTCGATTCCGCATACCGCGAGCCTGCTGCCAAGGGATATATTGATGACGGCGCTGGCATTCAAGGCTAGTCCGGGTTGCCGCTTCACCAACAATTTCAACGAGACGGATTAACGACAACTCCAACATCCTATCGCGACTCAAATCCTCCCGTACCCTGTCATCGGACATCTCGACTGCCTCACGGGCATGATCCAACATATGCTTCAGACTAACGCCATCTTTATGCTGCGACATACTGCACCTCTGCCTCGGCTAAAACTTTCTCGCGGAAATATCGGCTGATAAAGCCGGGCGTATTCATATCGACTTTGTAACCGAGAATCTCGCCCAACTCAATTTCCATGCCGGCTAGTTTCAACATGCCGACCCGCTCACCCGGTTCAAATTCCACAAGCACATCTACATCGCTGTCAGGCCCGAAATCATCCCGTAAAACGGAACCAAATAAAGCCAGCCGGTGTATGTGGTTTTCCCGGCAAAAAGCGGCGATTCTCTCTTTGTCTACCTGAATATGTGAAGGCATTGGTTAATCCTTTTTCAATCGGGCGCATTGTACTGCCTAAGCCGAACGAATCCAACGTTTTCTGTCAATCTCCGCCAGTGTTGGGTGGCATGGTGACACCAAAGGGGTCGCCATGAAGTACTACGATACGCCATGCTTCTGCAAGCAGAAGCATGGCACCCGACCAATCGTAATCAGAATTGTCATGCAACAAGTTGCATGACAATTTCCCTATCTCAAGAACGGGTTGTCGGTTCGTTCTGCGCCGATGGTGGTGGCTGGGCCGTGGCCGGGCAGGACTCTGGTTTCGTCGGGCAAGGGCATGAGGTTCTGGCGGATGTTGTTCAGCAGTCTTTCGTGGTCGCCGTCGGGAATGTCCGTCCGCCCGACGCTCTTGCGGAACAGCGCGTCGCCGGAGCAGAGCACGCCGGCAATGGGACAATAATAACTCACGCCGCCGAGCGTATGGCCGGACGTGTCCAGCACCTGCCACCGCAAATCCCCCAGCGTCAACGCCTGGCCGGGTTCCAGAATCTCGTCGGCTTCCGGGGCCGTTATGCCCATCAGGAATGTGGCTGAGAGATTCTTCTCCGGGCTTCGCAACATTTCCACGTCGCCGACGGGGCAGCAGATTTTCGCCGCCGGGAACGCCTCTTTGACGTACTCCACGCCACCGATGTGGTCGCCGTGGCCGTGGGTCAGCAAAATGCGGCTGGGCGTGAGATTCTGCTCGTTGAGCCATTCGACCATCGGCTTGGACCACATGCCGACATCGACAATCCAGCAATCGGCGGCGGCTCCGTCGCCATTGACCGCCCACAGCACGTAGCTGTTGGTCTCCAACGGCCCGAGGGCGAAAGTTTGAATTTTCAGTGTCGTCTCCGTGCTCATTTGAGATAATCGCCGATGATTTTCATGATGTCGCACGAGTCGGTTTCGCTGTCGTCAGTCAAGCCGATAATATTCCGTTCGCGGAGGGCGTTGTCGGGCGAGTCGGAGGCGTGCGCGCCGTTTCGCATGAGGTCCCTGCCGAAATCGCTACGGACGGTGCCCGGCTCAGCCTTGGCGGGATTCGTCGCGCCCAACACGGTGCGAACCTTCTCGATTGCATCGACGCCTTCATACAGCAATGCCAGGCAGCGGGCGTTGCTGGCGGTGGCTTTTTCGTCCTCGGAAATGGTGTCGGGATCCACGCCGGTCATGTATTCCACGATCTTGTTGAATTCGCAGGTGGCGTTCCGTCCGGCGAACATCTCGGCGATGTTGTCGGCATCGTCTTCGGTGAAGCTGAACCCGAATGCGTCGTGAAGCCGCGAATAAACTACATTGTGAACGAGGAATTGCAGCTTCTTGACGAAGATATCTTTCAGCGGCCCATAGAATTCCTCGCCTTGGGCGACGGTCATGTTGAAGAGTTTCGCCCCGACGATTCGCAAGCCGGTCAGACTGAAGGTGTCGATGATATTACCAGGCCGTCGGCTTGGGCGATAGAAATTGTCCGGCTTGAGCATGATAAGCGTGGTCTGAGGCTTACCCTGGGAATATTGCATTTTCCTGGTGAGAATGCCGCCGTCTTTCAGTGCGAATTCGGAGAAGAGCCTCAGATGCTCCTTGTTCATTTCGGGATCGGAGCCGGTCATGACAGCCGGCTCGAAATAATGAATTTCGCCCGCGGCGTCGCGGATGAAGTCGCCGTAAGTGCCGCGAACGGTATCACCCGTAGGCTGTTCCGTGAACGAGCCGATAAGGTCTTCCTTGAGGTGCCGGACAGCGTTTTCGCCGCGGAATAGCAGCAACATGCAACGCGGCACCATATTGTAGGGGTTGCCCTGCCGCAGATTGGAATCGATATAATCATGCCACGCCCGCTCCACCGCCGGATCCATCCCAGCCGGGCAGAGCACCTTTTTATAGGCGTCCAGGAATTCATTCGAGAAGACGAACATTCTCGTGCCGACAAGCTCCAGCTTGGCGTGCGACAAAAGCCGGCTGATAATTCCGCCCGTGCGGCTTTTGAACAGGCTGTAGGGTGTAATTAACGCGTATCCAAGTTCTACACTCATGGGGCAACTCCTTAATTTTCGTGTTGAGTAATCCGGCAAGATACCAAAGACTCGCGGCTGCGGCAACTGTATCTTTGGGCGGCTTTGGGGGAACTTTTACTTCGCGGGCGACAGCCTGTGCGGATTAACATTGAAACTCTTGCAGAACGGCGGATATCTGGTACAATCTCGCCCCGTCGGCTTTCGGGCCGAGTCGCTGGAGAGGTGACAGAGCGGTTGATCGTGCTGGTCTCGAAAACCAGTGTGCCGAAAGGTACCGTGGGTTCGAATCCCACCCTCTCCGTTTCAGATAGCGAGGCCCTGTAGTCGTAAGCAAGGCCTCGTTTTTTATTGGGCGTAGGGCTTCGGCCCACCGAATATTTAAATTGCCTTAAATCGAGATCAAGCCGTGCTGGATGGCGTATCGCATGAGGGCGGCGATGCTGTCCACTTCGCACTTTTTGTAGATGTTGTAACGGTGGTTTTCCACGGTTTTGGCGCTCAAGTGCAAATGGCGGGCGACTTCTTTGCTGCTGAGGCCTTCGCAGAGCAGTTGGACGATTTCCACTTCCCGGCGGGACAATTCCAGGCTTGGCAGGCGGGACGATTTAGCCGGCTCAAAGGTCGCCGAAACGTCGTTGACCAGTAGCTCGGCTACATCGGGAGAGAGGTAGACCTTGTTGGCAAGGGCCATCCGCACCGCCTTGGCTAACTCTTCCGGGGCGCAATCCAAATCCAGGTACGCCTTGGCGCCTATCCGAAGCGCGGCGTAGACCTGCCCCCGGCCTATCTGCGCGGAAATGATGACCAGCGGAACCGAACCGCACTTGCTGCCGAGAACCTCACGAATATGATGGATGTTGGAATACGACCCCTCCTCCAACAACAGAATAATCAAATCGTAAGGCTGCCGCGAAACATCCTCCAGAGAATCCGCGGAATCCGCGGAATCCGCAAAATCCTCCCCCGTTTGATACTGCGTAGCCACCGGCAAGTCATACTTGCCGAGCAACTCCGAAATACCCTGCCGGATAATCCGCTTGCCGCCTATAAGGCAAACCCTCGCCGTATGAGAATCGCTCACCGTTCTCCGTGACAGAACCGAAACCGCCTGGTTCACTACTTTTGTCTCAGCCACCCCAGCCTCCAAATCTTAATTTTGCATTGGCAGAATGGTACATCCTTACGAAGCAATTACTCCGAGTAATTGTACATGCGAGAAGCCAACAGGGAAACCATTATTTTGGTAATTTTAGTAAAAATCTGAAAATTGTTTATTGTGTGAATTGTTCTAATGGGGTTGCTAATGGGGCCTTGAATTCCGGCTTCGTTGGTAGTCGCGAGGCTTGGTCGGCGAGTCAGGCCTTGACAGTCGTAGCCGGTGAGCCTACATTTGCGGGACTATGAGAGTTCTTTCCGGCATACAACCATCGGGCAGATTGCACTTGGGTAATTACTTCGGTGCGATTCAGCAATTTCTGAAACTCCAGGACGAGGGAGCCGAATGCTTCTACTTCCTGGCGAACTATCACGCCCTGACGACCATTCGCGACAAGCAGCAGCTTGAGGATTTGACGCTGCATCTTGCCGCCGGCTATCTTGCCCTGGGCGTGGACCCCACCCACAGCGTGTTTTTCCTGCAATCCGACGTGCCGCAGGTTACCGAGCTGTGCTGGTTCCTCAACACCGTCTGTCCGGTGAGCCTGATGGAGAAGGCCCACTCGTACAAGGACAAGCTGGCGAAGGGTTTCAAGGCGAACATGGGGCTGTTCGATTATCCGGTGCTCCAAGCAGCCGATATCATCGTCTACGATTCCAACATCGTGCCCGTCGGGCAGGACCAGAAACAGCATATAGAGATGACCCGCGACCTGGCGATCAAGTTCAACCAGGCATGGGGCCAGGACGTGCTGGTCGTACCCGAGCCGCGAATCGTCGAATCAGTCGCCGTCGTGCCGGGAATAGACGGGCAGAAAATGTCCAAAAGCTACAACAACACCATCGAAATCTTCCAGACCGCCAAGCAGACGAAAAAGCAATGCGCGAAGATTATTACCGATTCGACGCCGATGGAAGACCCAAAAGACCCCGAAAAATGCAACGTGTTCGCCCTGCTGAGGCTGGTCGCATCGCCGGAGGAGCTGGCGGAAATCGAGGAGAAGTATCGCACCGGCGGTTACGGTTACGGCCATGCCAAAGCCCAGCTCGCCGATATGATTAACGAACTGTTCGATGCCGACCGCCAGCGCTACGAAACCCTGATAAACGACCCCGATACCGTCTGGGACATATTGCGGGAAGGCGGCAAAAAAGCCCGCGAAGTAGCCGAGGCAACAATGCAGCGCGTACGCGAAGTTACGGGAACTTACAGGACACATTAGTTTATCGGGCGCTGGGTTTACAGTCGGACGGGCTGGCAGGGAAATTTGGAGTAGATTGATGAATGTGAGTGCAACGATTCAAATGCTGGGTACCGCTTCCGGCCTTCCGTGCCTTGAGGGATTTCAAACGTCATGCCTTCTGGACATGGATGGAGACGCGTATCTTTTTGACGCGGGCGAGCCTTGCGCAGCCACTCTTTACAGACGCGAGATGGATTTCAACACTATCAGGGCTGTGTTCATATCGCATATGCACGCGGACCATTTCTCCGGCGTCCCCATGCTTGTTCAGACGATGCAATTGCTTGGGCGAACAAGTCCCCTGAAGCTGTTCGTGCCCCCCGAAGCCGTCTTGGCCGTAACAAATCTACTGGCTGCGCAGTACCTGATGAACGAATTGCTGCCTTACGAACTCGAAGTGCTGCCAATTGAGGCCGGCAAGCGGTTTTTCGCGGACAAATCGATTGAGGTCAAGGCATTGGCCAACCCGCACCTTGCAGTATTCAAAGAAAAGATAGGCCAAAAATATCCGAACAGAATGGAAAGTTTCTCGTTCCTTATCACTCTCGGCTCAAGAAAAACAAAAATCCTTTATTCCGGCGACATCAGGAACATCGACAATCTCGATCCGTTTCTCGCCGAAGGCATCGTTGACGTATTAGTCCTGGAATGCGCCCATATCAAGCCGGAAGAAACACTTCAATATCTCGACCGGAACGCCGAAGTCAGGGAGGTTATTTTAACCCACTTCGGGCCGTCTTGGGCTGGGCGAAAAACGGAATTGGCGAATATGGAATATTCGTCAGGAAAAGTTCGCGTAGCCGCAGACGGGCTTTGTGTTGCGTTGAGCTGAATTGATTATATAATGACAAGCCTGTTTCCCCTGAACGACTTTAATAAGGAAGAAAAATGAGAATCAGATTAAGACCGTATCATCCCACGTACGTCATCGGTTTTTACGGTGCCGGCGGAATGGAAGAGGGCTTCAACAGGATTGGCTTTAACGAGGTTGTCGGAAAAATCCAGGACAACCCAAACATCGAAGTGGAGCTTGTCGAGCAGTTCGATGATATCTGCGTGAAATGCGAACGGCTGGTGGAGGATGAAAACGGATCCATCTGGGGGAAACAGCACACTTGCCCAAGCGCGCAAAGCGACGAGATAGTCGGCAAGGTAACTGCGACCAACAAACGGATTTTGCAAGACCTTGGCCTTCAATTCGGATCGGTAATAAAATTGCGTGATCTCGTAAAATTGTTATCCGAGAAATTGCCGACTCTTGACGACGAGATGCTTGGCGCACCGGAATTTCAAGAAAAGTACGCAAAAGGCCTGGCTGCACTTTCCCAACAATGGGAAGGGTAAAGGGAGCCTCTAAAACCGACTCCAATGGGCTGCATAATTCCGCAGGCGGAAGAAACCGCGTGGGCGGGAGCACCCACCCTACAGTCGCGGGAACAAACACTCGCCCTACGATCGTGGGTGGCATGGCTTGCTTGCAAGCCATGTGTTTTCTGTTTCCTACGATTTCGGGGGGGGCCCTGGGGGAAAGATAAACGCAGAAATTGCGAATGTCGAGTGGCCCCCTGGGGGATAATTGGCACAGGGACTACTACCAGATGATATCCCGCGCGTCGAAGGCAGGCCCGTGGGTGCAGCAGAGTTTATAGCTCCAGCCCTGGGGAGAATCGTCGCGGATTTTGACGATGCACGACTGGCAGGTGCCCATGCCGCAAGCCATGTGTCGTTCGAGGGACAGGTAGCACTCGATGCCGCGCCGGATGCATATTTCGCCCACTGCCCGCATCATCGGCTCAGGCCCGCAACTGTAAACCACCAGCCCGGCTGCGGCCTTCGCCTCGCCGTCCAGCCACGCGTCGAACGGCTCAGTAACCAGCCCATGATAGCCGACCGTCCCGTCGTCGCTGGCGACAACCGCCGAGGCATCGCTCGACTGGAACTGGCTGCAGCAGAGCCTCGGCAAACCTTCCGGCGATATCGGTTCGCTGCCGGGCGACAACGGCAGGAGGCTTTTCGACCGCACGCCGTTAAAGGCTGTTACGGATTTGCCGGCATTGTGCAGGGCGTTGGCCATGTATATCATCGGCGGAATGCCCACGCCACCGGCGACCAGTGCTACCTGCGGCTTGTCGGGGATAATCGGCAGCGCATTGCCCAGCGGGCCAAGCACGGAAACAGCCTGGCCGGCACGCGTACCCGCCAGCCAACCCGTACCCGTGCCCACCACGCGGTAGATAATTTCCAGTTCCACGCCATCGCCGGAGACCCGCCGCCCAGCCAGGCTCAAAGGCCTGCGTAACAGAGACTCCTTGTCGGTAAGCTCCGGCGAGGAGAATTCCGGCAGCCCTGCTTCCGAGCGGGCCACCTCGGCTGCCCCGGCCTGGGCAACGGGCGGGCGACACTGCAACTGCACAAACTGCCCCGCTGCCGCCGACGGAAACTCCGCCAGATACAACCGAAGTAAAAAATGCTCGTCGCAAATTTTCTCGTTCACAACAACCGTCGCCATGTAAACACCGCGACCCGACATTTTATTCTCGCTGCACATACCCCCCTTTGTACACAATGCCCCCCCCAACTGCAACGAATACCACGCCATCATATCATTGGCAAACGCCGCCGGCGTTGACAGCGGCGGCTTCTGCGTCTAACATCAAAGACACCAGAAAAATTCCAATGCCCATAACAAGCCGCACGGGAGATAAGAGAACTATGACAATGAAAAAGACCAAGAAATCCGCGAGTGCAAAGAGTGCGGGAAAATCGAAGGGATCCAAAAAATCCTGGCATGGCCGGCTGACCGCCGAAGCCGACGCCCAAACCGCTAAACTGCTGGCCAGCCTCGACGTGGATACCGCGCTGTGGCGATATGACATCGCCGGCTCGGTCGCCCACGCCCGGATGCTTTGCGAGGAGGACGTGCTGACCAAGGCCGAGTTCGCCAAGATCAAGAAAGGCCTGCTGGCCGTCGCCGCTGCCATCGAAGCCGGCAAGCTGGACATGCCCATCGAACTGGAAGACATCCACATGGTCATCGAGTCCGCCCTGATCCGCCGGGTCGGCGCGGTCGGCGGCAAACTGCACACCGGCAGAAGCCGCAACGACCAGATATCCCTCGACCTCCGCCTGTGGGCACGCGACGCCGTGGACAACCTCATCGACCGCATCACCGAGCTGCAGCAGGCCTTCGTCCAACTCGCCGGGCAATACGGGACGATTGTCTTCCCAGCCTACACACACCTCCAGCGGGCACAGCCCATCGTCGCCGGCCATGGACTGCTAGCCTACGTCGAAATGCTCCAGCGCGACGCCGAGCGACTCGCCGACGCACGCAAGCGAATCAACATCTGCCCGCTGGGCAGCGGCGCGGTAGCCGGCACATCGCTGCCGCTGAACCGCGCCCGGACAGCCGAGCTGCTGGGCTTCCCGGAAATAACACGGAACAGCATCGACGCCACCGGCGACCGCGACTTCCTTTCCGAGCTGTGCTTCTGCTGCGCGACGCTCGGCGTACACCTGAGCCGCTGGGCGGAAGACTGGATTATCTACAGCACCACCGAGTTCAGCCTGCTGAAACTCCACGACGCCTACTGCACCTCCAGCAGCATGATGCCGCAGAAAAAGAACGCCGACACGCTGGAACTCATCCGCGGCAAGAGCGCCGGTGCAATCGCCCAACTCGTCGGCATGTTGACGCTGACCAAGGCGCTGCCGATGGCCTACGACCGCGACCTCCAGGACGACAAACGATTCGCCTTCGCCGCGGTGGACACCGTGTCCCAGGCGATGGCTGTCGCACCCGGAATCGTGGCGACCGCCCGCTTCAACGAAGCGCAAATCGCCGCCGACATCGACAAAGGCTTCCTCGACGCGACCGCACTGGCTGAGTATCTCGTGGACAAAGGTATCCCGTTCCGCAAGGCCCACGGCATAGTAGGCCGAATCGTCGCCCGCGCTGAAAAGCAAGGCCTGTCGCTGGCCGAGTTGCCCCTGGCCCAGCTCCAGAAAACCTGTAAGCAAATCGACACCGACGTCGCGAGACATCTAGGCCCGGCAAACGTAGTAAAACGCTACGCCCCCGAAGGCGCCGGCGGAGCGAAACAATTAGCCAGACAACTGGCATTTTGGAAACGAAAATTGAAATAATGGTTTTGCTTTGGATAACAGATAGCTTAAAATCAGATGTATAGGAAATATTGTCCCCTGTTCTTGTTTCTTCCGGAACCTTAAGCATTATGCCAAAAAAACAACTTGCACATGTTAAAGGAGAGGTTCTGAAGTGGGCTCGTGAGTCCATGAATTTTGACATCACCGAAATTGCTGAGCATTTAAAGATCGATACACAACGCCTGGTTGACTGGGAAAACGGCACAACACAACCCACGATTCCCCAATTGAGAAAAATAGCAACTCTTTACAAACGACCTTTGGCGGCTTTCTTTTTACCGGAACCACCAAGAGATTTCCACGTACCTCATGATTTCAGGCAGGTTTTCGGACAACCTGCTCCCGCTCTCTCCCCGGAGCTTATAACCGAAATTAGAGCAGCGCAGTTTCGCCGGAATCTGGCCATTGATCTGGCAGAGGAAATAATTGAACCCCCGGAAACACTCATCGGCTTAGTGTCCTTAAGAGATAACAAGGAATTGGTTGCAAAAAAAGCCAGAGGGCTTTTAGGTATCTCTTTATCCATGCAAAAAAAATGGAAAACGCCTTACGATGCCTTAAACGGATGGAAAATCGCTATGGAAGCTTTGGGGGTTTTGGTTTTTCATTTCAGTGGTGTTGAAGTCGAAGAAGTACGAGGATTCGCAATAAGCAAACAGCCATTTCCTGTTATCGGAATTAACGGGAAAGACTCACCTTATGGAAGAGTTTTTACTCTAATTCATGAATTAGGCCACCTTTTGTTGAACAAAGGCGGAATATCTGATCTTAAAGAATATGCTTATGGCCAATCCGCCAACCAGAAAATAGAAATATTCTGCAATTTTCTGGCGGGTTCTGTGCTTGTTCCGCGTGAGGACCTCTTGCAGCAACCTGACGTTAAGCATGCAACCACCTCAACGGAATGGAAAAACCCCCAACTTCAGCACCTTGCAAATCTCTATGGCGTGAGCAAAGAAGTTATTTTACGAAGGCTCTTGATTGTGGGCAAAACCAACAAAGATTTTTTTGAGTCCAAACGCAAAGAATTTCTTGCGCAGATTTATGCCACGGGGAAACCTGGCGGCTTTATGACTGTTCCTCGTAAGATAATACGGGCAGCAGGCCAACCCTTTTTGAGGATTATACTCAGCGCCTATAATCGCCAAGCCATTACTACAAGCGACCTTGCGGAATATTTAGGCGCGAGGCTGAAACATTTACCTGCTATTGAACACCAACTCTACGGAACCAATGCTCTTTCAGGAGGAAAGCATTGAAGTATTGCATTGACACGAGTGCTTTAATGGACGCCTGGTGCAGGTGGTATCCACCGGCTCTTTTCCCTTCTCTTTGGGAAAAAATCGATCATATGGTTACCGGTAGTATTCTTGTTTCCTCTGACGAAGTATACAGAGAGCTTGAGCGAAAGGATGACAGCCTGTTTACATGGGCAAAAGATCGCAAAGATATTTTCCTGCCACTATCTGATGATGTGCAAAGCGAGGTTACTTCCATACTTGATTCATTTCCCAGACTTGTAGACGCCAGAACAGGGAAGTCTTTTGCAGACCCATTTGTAATCGCCACCGCCAAGGTAACAAACACCATTGTAGTAACCGGGGAATTCCCAACCAGTTCAAAACAGCGCCCAAAAATTCCGGACGTTTGCAATGATCTTGAAATTCCGTGGTTAAATATCGTGGCGATGATTCAGGAAGAAAGCTGGACTTTCTGATTACCACAATGAACGAATCGAAATTCCTCAATTGGATTTATGGCCGCGGCGGGCTTGACCCCGCCGTCGTGCCCGTCGGCCCTGGCGACGACATGGCCGTCGTTAACTTCCCGCACGAACAACTGCTCGTAGCGGTGGATCAGGTTCTCGACGGCGTGCATTTCGACCTGGCGGCGCATGGCCCGGAGGCGGCTGGGCGCAAGGCGATGGCGAGAAACCTCTCGGACATCGCAGCCATGGCGGCGATACCGGTCGGAGCGGTAGCCTCGGTAGCCATGCCGGCTGGGCTTGACCAGGCCGACGCCCAGGCGATATACCATGGCCTGCGGAAAATGGGCGACGAATTCAACTGCCCACTTGTCGGCGGAGACGTCGCCTGCTGGGGCAAAACCACCGGCCCACTGCAAATCAGCGTAACGGTTTTCGCCAGGCCCGCCGACGGCGTAACGCCAGTGCTGCGATCCGGCAGCCAAGCCGGTGACGCGATTTGCGTTACCGGCAAGCTCGGCGGGGCGTGGTATAGCGATCGCCACCTGCACTTTACCCCTCGCGTGCGCGAGGCTGTCGCGTTGGCGAGGCAATACGAAATCCACGCGATGATAGACATCTCGGACGGCCTGGCCAAAGACCTCGGCCGGCTTTGCGAAGCTTCGGGCGTAGGGGCTAAGCTGCAGGCGGATGCAATCCCCTGCCACGAAATCGCCGCCGGACGAAGTGACGTCTCGCCACTGACAGCGGCCCTCAGCGACGGCGAAGATTACGAACTGCTATTGACCCTACCGCCGGCCCAGGCCCGCCAACTCTGCGACGACAAAATCCCCATGATGGGTGCCGTGGCGGGAGCAAAGCGACAGCCACGATGTTTGACTGAGCCCGTGGGGATTACATGTGTCGGCACGATTACCAAAACGCCCAGCCTGGTAATTATCGACGCAAACGGAACCAGCCGCTCTCTACCCGACAGCGGCTGGGAGCATACGACATGACAATGCCAACAATACTAAAAAAATTCGAGACGAACAGCCCGGAAGAAACCTATGCCCTCGGCAGACGGCTCGGCGGAGAACTCGCCGTCGGCGATTGCCTGGCGATGACGGGCGACCTCGGCGCGGGCAAAACCGCCCTCGCGAGAGGATTGGCTGAAGGATTCGGAGCCGACCCGATGCTGGTGTCCAGCCCAACCTACGTGCTCGTGCAACAATACCCCGCCGGCGACGAGCGGTCGCTGTTTCACCTGGACATCCACCGCCTGGGAGCGCCCGAAGCGGAATTCGACGATCTCGGCGTGGACGAAATGCTGGCCGAGGGAGCAGTCGTCATCGAATGGGCGAACCTGGCGACAGCCGTCCTACCCCGCCCGCGAAAAGACATCACCATAGAAATCACCGGCCTGACCTCGCGACGTTTCACCATCACAGCAGTGGAATAATCTCCGGCGGGAAATTGCAGGGTGGCGATCATATCCTCAAACCAATTTGACATAAGCCCTGTTGCGTGGTAGCGTTTACGGTTTCTTTCGTTATGGAAATTTGACATGGATAAAGCTATTGCAAAAGCCAGCGCCCTTATTGAGG
>JAIORC010000181.1 GCA_021108335.1 Phycisphaerae bacterium | reverse complement strand
ATATTCGGGGGTGGAATTGCCCGGCGGAGTTTCTCCTGCTGATTGAGCAGAAGGATATTCACACGTACCGGCACTGCCGGCGAGTCGCGGTGTATGCCCAGTCGCTGGCTGCCTTCGCCGGGTGCCCGACCGAGCAGATCCGCCGCGTCTCCACAGCCGGGCTTATGCACGATATCGGCAAGGTTTACGTCCCGCTGGCGATTCTCTCCAAGGCGGAGAACCTTACCGCCGGGGAGTTCTCGCAGATACAGTCGCATTGTCGGCTGGGCCAGGAGATTCTGCGAGCCAACCCCGTGCTGGCGGAGGTTGCTCACATCGTGCGACACCATCACGAACGATGGGACGGGCAGGGCTATCCAGACGGCTTGGCCGGCAAAGAAATTCCCATCGCCGCACGAATAATCCACTTAGCCGATTCGCTCGACGCCATGCTTCAGCCCCGCAGCTACAAAGAGGCCTACACTCTCCAACGCGCTCTGGCTGAAATACAACGCTGCCGCGGAACACAATTCGACCCCCAACTAGCCGACACCGCCAGAGAATGGATCCACAACAACGGCCTGACCCAAACGCCACAAAAACTCGCGGCATAACCAAACCCCAACCCCGCCAGAAACATTTGCCCATCCGACGTTTGAATCTCGCACGGACTGTAGGATGGCGAGCAGGATGCCGTGTAAAAAACAAGGGCACCCATGAGGGGTGCCCTTGGAATCATCAATCCAGTTGTGCGTATCTATTCAATTGCGTATCTCATTCAATAGTGTGTCCGGGCGACGATATTTCAGAAGCTGGCCAGTTCCTTGTCGTCCAGCGGTATTTCCTCCGCGGGGGCTGTTGCGTGCGCAACTTCTTTACTGGCCTGCTTTTTTGGGCCTTTCTTTCCCGCCTTTTTTGAATCCGTCTTGAAGCCCGTGCCTTTCGACCCCGATGAATTATTAGACGCCTGCCCGTTGGATTCCCCGCCGCCGACCATGGTCTGAAGCTCGCCGACCATGCCGTTGAGTTCTTCGGCCTGGGAAGAAAGTTCCTCGCTGGCCGAGGCGGATTCTTCGGCGTTGGCGGCGTTCTTTTGCGTAACAGCCTCCATCTGGTTGACGGCTGTGCTTATCTGGTCGATTCCCTGAGACTGTTCGTTGCTGGCAGCGGCGATCTCGCTTACGAGGTCGTTGACCTTTCTGACGCCGCCGGTGATTTCCTCGAAGGATTTTGAAACATCCTGGCTGATATTCACGCCCGCTTCCGACTTCGCAACCGATTCGGCAATCATCGATGATGTATTCTTTGCGGCGTCGGCCGACCGCTGAGCCAGGTTGCGGACTTCCTCGGCTACTACCGCAAAGCCCTTGCCCGCCTCGCCGGCACGGGCGGCCTCGACCGCTGCGTTCAGGGCCAGCAGGTTCGTCTGGAAGGCGATCTCGTCGATGGTCTTGATGATCTTGGCCGTCTCGTCGGAAGATTTTTTGATATCGTCGATGGCTGTGGACATCTTCGACATCGCCTCTGCGCCCGTGTCGGCGTTATCCCGTGCGGTGGCTGAGAGGGCGTTGGCCTCTTTGGCGTTATCGGCGTTCTGTTTGGTCATGGAGGCCATCTGCTCGATACTGGCCGTCGTTTCCTCTATGGCGGCAGCCTGCTCGCTGGCGCCTTCTGCAAGCGACTGGCTGGCTGAGGAAACCTGTCCCGCCGCCGAAGCGGTCTGCTCGGACCCGGAGTTCAGGCCGTCGATAATACGCTTTAGCGTGCCGGTTATACCGCGGCCGATGACAACCGCCAGAATAACCGCCAGCACAACGCATATACCAAGCGTTACGACGATAACCGTAATCGCCTGGGCCGCCTGCGACACCATTGTCTCTTGTCCGGCCTCGCCAAGCTCAGTTCCTATTTTCTGGACAGCCCTTGCGGCTGTAACCATTTCCTTCTCCGCCGCCACTTGCGTCTGCCTGGCTGCCTTATATCCCAGGCACGCTTTCTGGTAATCCTCAAAGGCTGCGTATGCTTCATTGGTTCCAGTGATAATACTCTGGTCCTTGATGATACTCCTGATATGTTTTACGTTCTTATTAATCGTAGCGACGGTTTTTTCCCAGTTCTGCCAGTTGGTTTGGTCGATAACGTACTGTTTTTCATGCTGGCGACACTCCACACACAATCTGACGACACGGTTGGCGGTGTCGGCCACGTCGAGCAGGCGATCCTGGTCGGTCAATTGGCTGATATAGAGAGTTTTCTCCATTTGACGAACCTGCACGAAAATCGTCTCGATTTGCCTGGCGGCTTCTCGCATGTGCTTGACGTTTGGGTCCGCTGCCCGGGCTGCGGCAGTGGTCAGGCTGGTTTTGGCAAGGGCTTTGCCGGCATTGTTGTATTCTTTTATCGCCTCGCTGGCCTTTTTCGCCAAAGCCAGAACTTTCGCATCTTTCGAGATTGCCGTAAGATGAGTCATGCCGGTATTGCCCGTGAGACTGGCTACACTTTCCTGCCAGTGTTTGTAACTCTTTTCCGTACCGTCGATAACGTACTGTTTCTCGTCGCGGCGACATTGAACGATAAAGCGAACCATCCGGCTGGCGGTATCGGCCATGTCCAGGGCGCGCTGGGAAGTCTTTTTGCTTTGCTCAAGCAGTACCTTTGAGGGCTGGCGAATCTTATCGTAGGCTGCTGTCTGCGCTGTGCGCGCAGTCTCCCTGGCCTTTTCCAATGCCGCGTCCATTTTACGCTGGGCAGCTACAAGATTTCCACACTGTTCTTTATAGGCACTCAGGCCCGACCTGCCCTGATCCACCTTACGCAAGTCTTCCGGATTCTGGAGCAGATTCTCCAGATCATCGGCAAATGCGAACGATTTGGCGATGTTGTCATTTAACCTTTCTTCGGCATTCTTATCATCCCCCGCAACCTTATTCCACTTGCGGATAAGGAAGTTTTTCTCCTGCTGGCGACAGCCCAGAACGCTGGCCAACAGTTTATCGGAGGCGACAACCTGTTGCCCTGCATCTGAAATCTGGCTGGCACCCCGGTAGCCGATTACGCCCACTATAACCGCCAGCAGCGTAATAAACACAAACCCCAACGCGATTTTTTTGCCTACAGTGAGATTCTTGAACATAACCCTATCCTTTCACAAAAAGAAGAACACTCCCGTTAGACCCTACCCCCCCATTTCTCGGAGTGGCGAACGCAAATCTTCAGCGTAAAACTAAAATTCTACCCATAAAAAAACCAATCCGGCATTTCGCATGTTCTCGCTTTTCTTTTTCCATTATTCCGGGTATTAATATTGCCATGAAAGCCGTTACTTACAATATCAAGCCGCTTGGTTGGGTAACCTGCAAATGGCTTCGTCATTTATGGCGGGGCTGTCTGGTGTCTGGTTTAAACGGGTTTTCGCTGCGGCAGATGGATATCCCGGAGTTGCCCGGCGACGATTGGGTGCGGCTGCGGACGCTGCTGGGCGGCGTTTGCGGGTCGGACGCCATGCTCGTCGATCAGAAGCAGGCAGCCGATTCGCTGTTGCAGGCGTACACGTCCATGCCGATGATTCTCGGCCATGAGAATGTCGCGGTAGTCGAAGAAGTCGGCCCGGCGGTCGACGATTCCTGGGTCGGGCGGCGGGTGCTGGTCGAGCCGACACTCTGCTGCGTACCTCGCGGCACGGAGCCGATATGCCCCCGCTGCGAAGCGGGCGAATTCGGCGCGTGTGAAAATTTCTCCGGCGCCATGGGCGGCTCGGCGAATCTGCCAGCCGGCGTCAGCATCGGATATAATTCGCGAACGGGCGGCTCGTGGGGCGAACATTTCGTCGCCCATCACAGCCAGCTTCTCGCCGTCGACGATTCCGTCTCCGACGAGCACGCGCTGCTGACCGACCCGTTCGCGTGCAGCCTCCACGGCGTGCTGCGTGCAGACCTGACGACAGTCAAGAACGTGCTGATTTACGGCACGGGCGTGCTGGGCATGGGGACGATTGCTACCCTGCGAGCGCTGGGCTACACCGGGCGAATCGAGGCGATGGATCGGTATTCCTATCAGGCCGATGTCGCGGCGAATCTTGGGGCGGACGATTATTACACTTTGCCCGGTGGCGACAAGTGGCGGTTCGAGCAGGTCGCCCGGCGGACGGGGGCTACGTTGCAGCATTCCCGGTTCGGCAATTACATTCTTTCCGGCGGTTACGATTTGGTGTTCGATTGCGTCGGCAGCCGGCAGAGCGTGATGGAATGCATGAAGTGGACCCGTGCCCGCGGGCAGGTGATTTTGATCGGCACACTCCAGAAGGGTCTGCTGGACCTCACTCCGATATGGTTCCGCGAGTTGAAGGTCGTCGGCTGTTACGGCCGGCAGATGGAACACTACCAGGGCGGGCGGAAAAACACGTACAAAATCGTCCTGGACTGGATTACCGAAGGCAGGATGAACCTGGATGGTATGCTGACGCATATTTTCCGGCTGGGGGATTACAAAAAGGCGTTGCGAGCCGCACTATACAAGGCCGATCACGAATCGATAAAAGTTGCATTCGATTTCCGGTAAGAATCCCGGTATCATTGCGGGCCGTAGGGTGGGTGCTTGCACCCACGCATATGTGAACTTGCTTCCGGCAATAGTAGGTTATGCAACTTGTTGTATAACAGGAATTCCGCAGATAAATAAGCGCGACGTGTGCATTTCAACAGGAGAAAGATTTTATGTCGGACAAACCGATTGTTGGCGTGGTGATGGGCAGTGACAGCGACCTTGAGGTGATGAAGGGTTGTCTTGGGCGGCTGGGCGATTTTGGTATTGCGTATGAGGTGCGGATTATTTCCGCTCATCGCACGCCGGCCGAGGCCCACGAATTCGCCGCGACTGCACGCGACCGCGGCTTGAAGGTTATAATCGCCGCCGCCGGCATGAGCGCCGCGTTGGGCGGGGTACTCGCAGCCAATACCACGCTGCCGGTTATCGGTGTTCCGATGGCTGCCGGGCCGCTCGTTGGCGTGGATGCCGCGCTGAGCACGATGCAAATGCCGCCCGGCATTCCGGTCGGCTGCATGGCGATAGGCTCAGCCGGCGCGAAAAACGCCGCCATCTACGCCGCGGAGATACTGGCTGTTGCCGACGAGGCAATGGCGACGAAGCTGGCGACGTTCAAACAGGAGATGGCTGCGGCGGTCGTGGAAAAAGACCGGAAATTGCAGTCGCAAGGCTGAGCCGTGGTATTCCAGGAAAATATTTCGATCAGCACCACCGGCCATCGGCACATGCACGACATCACCGCCGAGGTGGAGCAGGTGGTCGGCAGGTCGGGCATCGCCACCGGCACTGCCCACGTGTTCAATATCGGCAGCACCGGCGTGGTTGGAGTTATCGAGTATGAGTCGGGGCTGGAGGGCGATTTGCCGGAGATGCTGGACGGGCTGATTCCGCCCAGCCGCGAGTACGGCCACGAGCTGGCATGGCACGACGGCAACGGCCATTCGCATCTCCAGGCGACGCTGATGGGCCCGGAGCTGACCGTCCCCGTTACGACTGGCCGCCTGAACCTCGGCACGTGGCAGCAGATATTCCACCTCGAATGCGACATCAAACCGCGAGACCGTACCATCGTCGTTACCGTTACCGGCGAATGAATTTTTTAAGATACTCATTAAAGGGTGCCGTGGCGGGAAGCGAAGCGACAGCCACGATGTTCCAGTACCCCCATGGCGGCTCCTGCGGTGTCGTCATGAAGGATGGCGCATTCGTCGCGTGGTGGCCTTCCCAGGCCACCACGGTACAGGCCCAAACCTGCGTCGCACGTTTTCGCGGCGGCCTGGGAAGGCCGCCGTGCTAGATTCGAGGAATGACGTAGAAATTGTGAATCGATCTTTCATGGCTATCCCGCAAAAAACGCGGGCTAACCATGCCACCCGATATCGTGGGAAATTGTCGGGTGCCATGCTTCTGCTCGCAGAAGCATGCAGTGAATCCAACATGGTGAAATTTTATGTCCCTGAGTTTGCGACAACTTGAGTATCTTTGCACGCCGGAGGCGGCGGCGATTTTGTCGGCGGATTTGCCTGCCGATCCGCTGGCTGCCCAGAAAAAGCTGCGTAAAAACTGCACCACCGAACAGGCAGTGGCGGTCGGTGCCTTGCGGGAGCTTCGCCATCGGGCGGAGCGAAAATTTCCCGCCACCATCGCAGAGAATATGCTGACGACGGACAAGATGCTTCAACAGGCGTCGTCGTTGCGGCTGGCTGTGTGGAAGGGCCAAAAGCTGCGAGCCGCCGGGGCGGAGCAGGTTTGGGACCTCTGCTGTGGGTTTGGCGCCGACGCGATTGGTTTCGCCCGGGGCGGCTGCGATGTTGTTGGCGTGGACGTTTCGCCCGAAGCGGTATTTTGTGCAGCCCACAATACAGCCGCTGCCGGCGTTGGCGAAAAATGCATCTTTCGCCAAGCGGACGCTGAGCAAATCTTCGACGAAATTCCCACCGAGGCGATGATTCATATCGACCCCGACCGCCGCGCGACAGGCCGGCGCAGCATACGGCTGGACGATTACGCCCCCGGCGAAAACTTTTTGCAAAGTCTGCTGCAACATGCCGCCGGCGGGTGCATGAAACTATCGCCCGCGATGGATTTCAGCCTGCTGTGCGATTGGCCCGGGGTGCGGCTGGAGCACATCAGCGAAGCCGGCGTGTGCAAGCAACTGCTGGCGTGGTGGGGCGACGCTGCCGACGGGAAACCCACGCGGGCGGCGACGGTGGTGGCTGGCGAGGCGGAGGCTCCGCGGGCGACCACGTTGCCGGCTGGGCAGGCAGGCCTGGCGGAAATTGCGGATGTCGGGGCATGGCTGATCGAGCCGGACCCAGCCGTCATCGCAGCCGACGCAGCCGACGACCTTGCCGCGAAATTCGACCTGTGGCGACTCGACCCGTCGCTGGCCTGGTTGAGCGGGGCCGAGCCTGTCGATACTCCACTGGCCGGCTGCTATCGCGTGCTTGAAACTGTCGCAGGCCGGCCCAATGACGTCCGCCGCGCCGTCGTCCGGCTCGACGGCGGAACGGTTATCGTCAAGCCGCGAGGCCTGAAATTGGACACCGACCGACTGCAAAAATCTCTCAGCGGCAAAGGCGACCGCCGCCTGGCGATATTCTGGACGCAAATCAACCACAAACAGATTGCCTACATCGCCGAAATGCCGTGAATAATAGGGACAGCCGTCACCAAGTATGCTAATGTATGAAATAAGTGCTATTTACCTTACTATTAAAGCTTATCTGAACTTATCAGGAACAATATATGGACGCGTTAATTTTTGATTTTGACGGCGTAATCGCCGATTCCGAGCCGATTCACTACCTCGGCTTTGCCGATGTGCTGGCGGAAATGGGCATCGAGTTGGCCAAGAAAGAGTATGTCGAGAAGTACCTTGGCTTTGACGATCACGACGGTTTCCGGGCGATAATGTCCGACCGCGGCCTTCCGTGCACCGAGGAGCAGCTCGCCCAATGGACAGCCGCGAAAACCCGCGTGGTCCAGCAACACCTGGGCAATTCGGTTCAACCGATACCCGGTACGCTGGAAATGATCCGCGCCGCCGCCGCTGCGAATATGCCCCTGGCGATATACAGCGGTTCGCTTCGCAAAGAGGTGGAACTGGCGACGAAGGCGCTGGGTGTGTGGGACTGCTTTGCGGTTATCGTAGCCGCCGAGGACGTGGAAAACGGCAAGCCGCACCCGGAAGGCTATCGCAAGGCCTGTAAGCAACTCGGCCAGGCGTGTAACCGGCAACTCGACCCCGCCGGCTGTGTCGTCTGCGAAGACAGCCCGGTGGGCACCGCCTCCGCCAAGGCAGCCGGCATGAACGTCTGCGCCCTGGCGACCAGCTACCACCACGGAGAACTAGCCGCCGCCGACCGCGTAGTGGACAACCTCAGCGGAATGACCCTCGCCGACCTCGAAGCACTCGCTGGCGGATAGGCGGGAGGCTGCAGGCGGGAGGCAGGAGGCTATAGGCGCTGGGTGCTCCCCAGGGGGCTTATTACGAGTTCCCTCATGGCTGGGTGCCGTGGCGGGAAGCAAAGCGACAGCCACGACGTTCCCCGACTTTCATGGCGACCCAACATTGGCAATTTATGCGCTATTCATCATGGCGACCCCTGCGGTGTCGCCATGCCACCCAACAACAAATTTTCCATCACGGTGAGTTTTAGTAGGCCGAGTCTTGCCCCGGCAATTGCATGGCACATGCAACCACGCTTTATGGTGCGCGGGCTTACTTCGCCTTTTGGTTATTTTTCCAGCGGGGAACGTATAGCTGGCGATGCTTCTTCTTTTTGAGGTTGTACTTCAGGATGCACCACAATGCCCGGAAGCCGTCCTTTACGCCGATCTTCTTGCCCTCGTCGAAGCCCCGGCCTTCGTAGCTGATGCTCACCTCGTAAATCCGCACCCGCATGGCGGCGAGCTTGGCGGTAATTTCCGGCTCGAAGCCGAAGCGGTTTTCCTCGATGTCGATCGCCTGGATTACCTCCCGGCGGAAGACCTTGTAGCACGTTTCCATGTCGGTGAGATACAGGTTCGTCCACCGGTTTGACATTCGCGTCAGAAACAGGTTGCCCTTAGCATGCCAGTAGTCCAGCACGCGATGCGACTCGCCGCCGGCGAACCGCGAGCCGTACACGACATCGGCTTTGCCGTCCAGAATCGGCTGAATCAGCCGGGGATACTCGGCTGGGTCGTATTCCAGGTCGGCATCCTGGATGACCACGATATCGCCCGTCGCCGCCGCAAAGCCTGTCCGCAGGGCGGCACCTTTGCCCATATTCACCTCGTGTAGCAGAACGCGAACATTCCCGGCTTGGCCAAGCTCAGCCAGCTTGCCGCGCGTGCCGTCCGTGGAGTAATCGTCCACGATGACGATCTCCTTCTCGACCGGCACAGCCTGGACGGCTGCCAGAATGTCCTCGATCGTGCCAACTTCGTTATAAACCGGAATTACTACCGTTAATTTCATGTATCGTTCCTTTACACGTTTTAGACAGAGCCTGATATTGTCCGTCCAGCACAGGCTTGTCGCGACGCCGGCCAGCATACACCCGCCTCCGCCGCATGGGCAACGCAAATTGTTCCATAATTTGAATAATTTCCCGCAATCCCGACGTATATAATACGTTATACTTCCCATAGACGGTTATTTTACGCCCAGAATTATGCTCCGCGTGGGTGCAAGCACCCACCCTACTGCCGGACCGGGTGGCCCCCTGGGGGAAGAACGACGCAGAAATTGCGAAAGGATGAAACCATGTCGCAACGAAACGGTTTGATATTGATCGTACTGATCCTGAGCGGCCTGGCCTGTCTGGCCGGTTTGTCTGCCGCGCCGGCTGCGGAGTTCGAGAACCCCAAGGTCAAGCCCCCTCGCGCCAAGCCTCACCGGCGTAGCGCCGCCGAAAGCCTTCCCCCCCTGCCACTGCCGGCAACGCCACTGCGACGCAGCGAACGCAAACGCCAGCCCGCCCCGCCTGCCTTTGTGGGAATGATGAAGCTCGGCGTATCCGGGTTCAAAATCCGCAGCGGCAAACGCGTGAAAATATCGCAATTCCCCACCACGCAGGTCGATATCGAAAACCTCACCCGCCACGCCAATAATAAACTGAAAATCCGCTACCGGTATATGCCGACGTCGCTGAGCAAATTCTCGTGGGATCCTACCGAGCTGCCCCTGCTGTACATCACCGGCTGGACGCCCATGCCCGAACTGCCCGACGACACCATCGCCAAGCTCCGCCGGTATCTCTACGACGGCGGAACGCTCGTGCTGCACGCCCAGTGCGGCCGCGGCGAATTTACCAACTCCGCCGTCAAGAATATCGCCAAGCTCTTCCCGAAACGTCAGTTGGTCAACCTGGACACCGACTCGCCGCTGTTCAGTGCCTACTTCCGCATTACCAAAATGCGAGTCCGCCGGAACGCCGAGAGCATCAAATCCATTCCGCCGATTCTCAAAGCCGTGTACCTGGGCTGTCGGCCTGCTGTTATCCTTTCGGATATCGACCTCAATTGCAGTTGGGACGTCGTTAAAAAACCCATCGACGGCGGGACGCTTTACCATAAGGACGACGGGCTGGCGTTGGGAGTAAACATCATCACCACCACGCTGGCCAATTTTCAATACGCCCGGGCGTGGGGGCGTCAGAAGCAATACCCCGAGCAGGCCAAGGCCAGCCGCGACCAACTCGTCCTCGCACAGATTATCCACTCCGGCGACTGGGACCCCACGCCGCACGCATTGCCGAACCTGATGAAATATATCCAGAACCAGACCACGCTGAACGTTCAGTTCAAGCGGCAGACCATCCGCCTGGACGATCTCGACGTCTTCAAGCATCCTGTGCTTTACATGACCGGCCTGCGGGATTTTAAGCTGACCAAGCAGGAAGTCCAACGGCTGCGAACGTATCTCACCAGTGGCGGGATACTCATCGCCGACGCCGCCGTCGGCAAAAAGGCATTCGACGTCGCCTTCCGCCGCGAGCTCAAACGCGTGCTGCCCAAAGCCGGCCTCAAACCGATAGCCCTCGGCGCAGCCGTCTATCAAATGCCGTATAAAATCAGGACAGTCGATTACGCCGAAACCCTCAAGAGCAGCAACCCGCGGCTCAACACGCCCACGCTGGAAGGCATAACCATCGACGGGCAGTTAGGGGTGATTTACTCGCCGGTGGGGTTGGCAGCCGGCTGGGAGCAACTGGGTTTCGCATACAATCGCGGCTACAGCGACACCGACGCCCTACGCCTCGGCGTAAACATCTTCGCCTACGCCCTGACGCACTGAGTGTCTCCAACGACAAAGCCGCCACGTGGCGCAGGTTCGATTATTTGATTTTCAACTTCCCACGGCTTCGATCAAGACCGGCATTTCGTCATAAAAGCGACCATCCAGCAGGCGACCGGTTTTCTTCTTGTTTATGCCGCCCCATTGCTTGAAGAAGAACGGCACCTTTGCATTGCGGCACTGTTTGCGGATATTTCGTATCCACTGTTTTTCCATAGGATGTGCGCCGGGACCTGATTCGCCACCAACGATCACCCAGTCAATATTGTCAAGATTCATATCTTCGACCGCCGACAAAAGCGGTTCCATCGAGAGGAACCGAATCACCGAAGAGACATTCCGCAAGTGATCAATTCGATAGGCACAGTCAGCATTTTCAACTGTTACGCCCATCCAGACGTTATCCGGCCAGTTCAAAAGCGGTGCAAGCTCGGCTAGACGCTCGGCCCGTTTCGTCAAAATTTGGAATGTGTGCCAGCTTGCCCGGGTCATCACATCAAATATCTGCTGAATAAAGTCCAAGGGGATATCATCGTGGAATAGATCGCTCATGGAATTAACAAAGATCACCTGTGGTTTTTTCCACTTGAGCGGATGTTCCAGCACATGCGGGTGCATCGTAACATCAAAGCCGTTGGCATAATTGGCCTGTCCCATCGCATGGAGACGTTTGGCCATTCGCTCGGCATAGCAGTTGGCACACCCGGCACTAATCTTCGTGCAACCGGTTACCGGATTCCAGGTGGATTCTGTCCATTCGATTTTTGAGCTAGCCATTGTTTTTTACCTTTATTATTTTCGGTTCTTTTTTGACACAACGGTCATAGCTGAAACCAATATTGCCCTTGTATTCAACCTTGCCGTCCTTTTTCAGCCGCGAGACACATTCTCTCGCATGCGATTTTGGATGTCCGTGGTCCAGCGTAAAGTAATAAATATCTCGATTGGTTACTTCTCTGTGGCTGATAATAAAATTTTCCAAACAGTCCTCAAAAATCTCACGTTTAGTTTTTGGCCGCTTGTAATCGGGCATTGAATCAAACAAAGTTGCTTCCTTTTTTTGTACATCCTCATCAATGTCAAAATTGGCTTCACCGTTGATTTTGTTTTGATCCCATGCCAGGTCGAGAAATTTTTCAACACCAAGTAGGTGTTTTGAGCCAAAGACGAGGCCGTAAATATTGGCTCCTTTTTTCAATGTGAAGGGATAAAGTTTGGTTTCGTTGTCGTCTGGGATTTTCCCTTGATAATATTCCAGCATAATCCGGTGAATGTCTTCGTATTTTGCATCCGCAATTTTTGCTGGATCAATGTCCGGGAAGTGGGTTTTGAATTCCGGTGTCCCGGCAAATCTTTTCATTGCTGAAGAAGACATAAAAAACAGAAAGTCGGTCTTATTCAATTCAACCAACATCTGGAAGATTTCGCCAGTTACTTCTTTAACACCATACTGGTCAATAAACAACAGGTTAGGTTGTCGTTTTAGCTGCTCGTATTGTTGGCGGAACAAATTCTGGAATTCACCGTTGAAACATAATACTGAAACCTTTTCTTTCCATGAGTTCTGGTCGAAGGAGCTATTGACTGCTGCTTTAAGTTCGTCATGTTTATCCGCCGCTGCCTCATTAAAGATGATACGAACAGTAATATTCTTGCTGAAAATATCGTCTCGGTATTTGTCAATTGTTCGGAGAATACGCAGGGGGCTGCCCGGGACTTTTTCGGGGTCTTGTCCAGAACCGGCAAAAAAGTCACAAATCATCACCTCGCCGGTGTACGGAGTTTGAATAAACACGGGAAGCCATGCGAGCAGATACTGTTCAAAGATATCCAGTTTGGTCAGCGTCGCTTCATCATAAGATTCTTTGTTAATATCTTTCGCCATATATCAACCTCGCTTTAAACTGTTTTCCAAGTCAGGGACGACGGATTAAACAGGAACGGCTACCAATTTTTCATTGTAACTGTTCACGTGATTCTACCATAAGGGCCGATTGATGGAGGCAAAAAAATCCTGAAGGAAATTACAGAATGTCTGACGAGATAGTGGTTGATCGGTTAAACAGCGTAGTTGTGCAGGCCGGCGAAGATGCGGTCGAGGTTTACCCATAGCAGCGTCATGATGACCAGGGCGAATCCGACGATTACGATGGCGGCTTGCAGGTGGCGGTGACGGCGGAGCGTTGCACGGGCGTGGAAGTAGCCCACGTATGCCAGCCATGTCGCCAGCGAGCACATTTCCTTCGGGTCCCAGTTCCAGTAATCGCCCCAGGCCCGCTTGCCCCAGACCGCCCCCAGCAACAGCCCGAGCGTCATGAACGGCATACCGAAACACACCAGCCGGTATATCGCTTCGTCATCGGGGACATACCGCAACCCCGGCGGTAGCGCCTCGCGGAAAAAGCTCCTGCCCGCCAGGACGGCTGCCTTTGCCATGATGACATACCCCACCATATACGCCGTAACGTGTGGGGCGAACAGCCATGTCTGAAGTGCCGGCTGCAGCGGCCGTGGTGTGTCGGCGAAGAACCACAGCGGGATAAGCAGTATCACGCCCAGCAGCGTATCGGCGGCTACCGCGCCGACTCGCAACAGCCGGTCGCAGAATACCGACAGCGGGAACATCAACGCCGCCATGAACAGCATCACGTCGAACATGCCCTGCAGCGGCACGTGCCCGAGGACAATGCCCCGCCAGATCACCGCCGCAACGGCTAGTACGAATCCGCCGGCGTAAAACCCCCAACCGGTCCGGCGACGCCGAATTACAAACAACAACCCCGCCGCGAGGTATGCAACCATCGTCGCATAAATCAACGCCCACTGGAGATAGGCCAACACCCACTGGAGAGAATCTTTTATTGGCATGTCCATTGTCATCGCCGCGATCATTTCGCTGTCCTCCCGCGGCGCAGCGTCCGCCAGATCGGCCTGGCCCAGAGCTGCAACACCATGCCGGTCATCAGCATTGCAAAGCCGATATACACGCAGTAAAGCCCGTTGTCGCTCCTGACCAGCAGCAGAGGATACTCGCCGTCGATGAACTCGCTGAGGCAGAAATGATATCCGCCGTGGTGCAGCGGGCTGTTTACCTCGATAATCTCCCGCGCGACCTGCCGGCCTTGGTTATCGAGCACGGCGATGTCCACCTTGTAGTCCCGTACCTCCTGATGCGGCTTGGCGATGACCAGTTCCGGCGGGTGCTGCCCGGTGGTGGCCTGGCCGACTGTGGGAATCCGCATGACCTCATGGCTGGAACGTTCTCCCGCCGCCAGCCAGCCGCGGGTTTTCGTCTGCCCGCGGGTAAACTCCAACAACACCGCCGACGGAGCCAATCTGCCGTGCCGCTCGGGTGGCGGCGGCAGGTACATCATCAAAATGTCCAATTCGGGCTGATGGCCGGCGAATTTCATCGCCAGCGACGGCGTAAATGCAAACGCTTTCAGTGTTTTGCCGTTGTCAGAAATGCACTCAAGTTCCAGGGCGGGGTTCCAGCCGCCGGGTGCGTCGATGGGTTCGCTCCGGCCCGCCGCGTTTTCACGCAGCCGAAAGTTGCCGAACCGTCGGACGACCTTCACCACCGCGCCAATGGCTGCGATGCGTCTTTCTTCGCCGACGATTGCCGGCATGACGACGGTCTCAGCCCCGCCGTCGGAAATCAACAATCGCGGGCCGGCGGTTTTATCATCGTCGGTCCAATATTCCAGCACGCGGAAGCCCGTCTCGTCCGGCAACTTCACTGTTTCGCCCGGCTTACAATCCAGCAGCCTGCTTTTGACAATCTTGTCGGCTTCGTTGCGGGTTATGTAATGGAATTGCCATCGCGGCGATTCGGGCGGATAGTATTCCGTCCAGACCCGCTTAGCCTGGAGCGAAAAATTCAGTTTGCCGACGGGCCTGGGTTTTTTGCCCGGCTCGACCAGGAACAACTCGTTGAACGTTTCGCCCTCAGCCAGGATGATCGACCCGTGCGGCGGCTTAGCCCGTCCGGCGAGTTGGCTTCGCAATTCGTGGGCCTTGTCTGACCCCCACATCGCCCCGGCGATAACCAGCAGGCAGCCCAGGTGCATCATCGCCAGGCCCGGCTGACGAATCATGCTCCGCCACGCAGTCAGCCCGACGGCAAGG
>JAIORC010000081.1 GCA_021108335.1 Phycisphaerae bacterium | reverse complement strand
CGGCGCGTTGTCGAAATCAATATCGTCCATACCCCATGCTTCGCGCAGTGCCTCCACTGTCGAGTATTTTTCGCGCAGGACACGGCTGAAATTAAGCCGGAACGCCTCGCTGGAATCGGCGCAACGATCCTGCTGCCTATCGATGCTGCCATCGGGATAATACCACTCACTGGTACCCCCGGCGCAAAGGAAGTAGCCGATTACCCGTGAACCGAACGACTGTTGGTTTACCAGGTCGATAAACTCCACCAAGGCCACACCCGCCTCGTCACGCCATTTTTGCGATGCCATCGAGTACATCGCCGGTGGCTGTTTCCACCGGTCGTCCCGATAGGAAATACTGGGCCCATGCTGCGGTTTGTGGCAGCCGTTGTTGTAGGTAACCATCTGGTCGAGATTGGCTTGTATCCACTCATTGGAAGGATGCAGCGACACGCGAAGCATGATATACGCGTCGGGCACGGCATCGAGCAGAACGTCCGTCTGCTCGACGAGTTCTTCCATCGCCAGCGGGTCGGTCCACGGCAGGCAGCAGGACACGTAAAACAGCCTGACGCCGGCCTTGCCCAACTGATGCAGATACTCACGGTCAAGGCTGTGAACCACCGTCATCGTCATCGGTGCCAGGGGCTTACCGTCAACCATCAAGACAGGATAGCCATCTTTTGTTAAGACTTCCGCAGCCACTGCATGATCCTTTTTATCCAACGTAAGCCCCGCATTATCGGGACAAATATCCATTAATTCCGACATTACTTTATACTCTCTATCTGCAAAGATTTCACTGACTTAATACCTCTTTCAATATACGGTTCATATTTGAACGCTGAGCCTCTTGCCTTCTTGTGCCAGGTGAAGGCCTTCTTCTTAGGTGCCCAGCCGGTATATGTTGCAGGGCCGTCGAAGAAATTTTTCGTCGCAACCTTCGCCTCGTTAAAAAGCCCCAGGGCCTTTGCCTGAAATCCCTTCGCCCTGACAAGATCGCTCTTGCTGAATTTGACGGCGAGATTGTAATACGCCATCCCCAGGTGATAACCCCTGAACATCCGGGCAAGTTCGAGCGACTGCTCGGCCTTTCTTACGTAAAACCGGATCATCTCGTCGTTTGGCCTCATCTTCTGAACTTTCTTGAGGTTCAAAATCATCTTTTCGATCAGGTCGCGGGCGTCGAGGCGATCTTCCAACCAGTCGAGTTTTTTGATATCAGGATACCGTATCCACTTGGGGGTCGGCTTGGCTTGGGGATAGTATCCCTTGCTGGTATTCCAGTTGGCGATTTGCAGTGAATTCGACGCCCACTGTCCTGTTTGGTACAGGGTAAGTTTCGCGAGCGCCTTGGGCGAATAGCTCAAGGCCTTCAATACATGCTTGCCGGCGTCGCCGAAGCGATATTTCGCCCAGTCTTCTTTGAGCTTCTGCATGTCGAAGTTCGGATTCCATGCACAAGACTTTGCCGCGAGTGCCTGAAGCTCCTGCTCGGGGAATATGCTGCAGTAAACGCTGGCTATCGCCAATCTTCCCGTGTCGGTGAAGTGCTTCACGTCCCGCTGGATTATTTCCGGACAGGCGTAAAGAATCGCCGTCGGCTGTCCGCTCTTTATCCCACGATTTTCTCCCCATCCAAATATTGAGAAAATGTGCGAAAACTTTTTCAGTGCGGGCGTGTACTCCGTGGGATTCCAACAGTAGTCTCCCGCCGGCGGCGAAGAATGTTTGCATCCCCAGATAATATCATTCGGCAGACGGTCCTTGTATTTATCGTATTCGTGCAGGATAAATCTTGCCTGGCACCACAGCCTTACAATCAACACCGCCTTTGGATTGGCCTGCTTCATCGCCTTGTATGTGGTGTTTATCGCCCTGACGGCAGCGTCTTTCTCCCATTCGTCATACCCACCGGGGAACTTGTCGTGTTTATGTGCCGGATTACCGCACGATACGCTTCCGCCGTTGTCGCCGATCACAATCAGCACAGCGTTAATTTCCGGGATCGCTCTCAGCGGTTCCTGTATTTGGGCTGCGAGTATTTTCATCGCCAGTGGATGATCCGGGCAGAGATAGGGAGCAGCCGGCCTTATTTTCTTTCTCTTTTTCCGCTCCTTTATCCCGGCAATGCGAAAGCGGCTATAAACGGGATGAGCCTCAGGATGTGCCTCGAAAAAGTTCTTCGACGCCCACTTGGGGACGTGAATGATACTCCTGAATATCATACGAAGCTCCACCCCCCTGCTTTTCGCCTTGATTATCTTTTCACGAAGCTTCTGCTGGTTGGCCTTTATCATCTCCTTGATCTTTTTCCTGTATGCCTCATCACCGCCGTAAACGCCCGGTATGTTTTCCAGCATCGCCAGGTAGGGTGTCTTCCAGCCGGTAAAGTTCTTTACATTATCCCCGCCGCGATATTTAATCGCCGCCTTGCCGACCTTCCTTACGAGATGGAGCGGCATCTTATACTCCCCCGTGCCCTCGTATTTGAAATATTTCACAGCCCCGCTATGTCGCGGGGGCAACTTCGCCCTCCAGTATTCATCCGATCCGATGGGATTCTGGACGACGGGTTTCCCCGGCTTGGCGGCGGGTTTCCCCGCGTTCAACTTTTTCTGACAACCCGTACCCAGACAAAACACCAAGGCAAGCACCAATCCGCAAACAGTAATTTTATTATTCAACATATCGAACCTTTCTGACCAAAACAGGTAATGTAACTGGAATTTCACGACGTACCGATTGAAGGAGCATTCATTCGGGAAAACACCAACCGGGCACCAACCATCGGCGATTTAATATGCCTCATCCAGAAAGTCCCAACAGTCGACGATCGCGTCCCAGGCAACGGAGTAGCCGGTGTTGTCCTTGATTGCATCGAGGTGTTCGTAGAGTCTGCTATCTATAACCCATCGGGCCGAGCCGTTGGTGAACAGGGTATTCGCCCCGTCATGGCTGTTGTGCCAGAAACCGGAGACTCTCCCGTAGCGTCCTATCATTTTGTCCGTTATGAGCACGTTGGTTGGCATGGAACCCAGCTGATTTTTATAGCCGAGGCTGGCCCTGTAGGGGTGCAGGTACAGACTCGTGCAGGGAAGACTCTGTGCTCCCCAACTCCAGGTGCAAAGTTCCATACTTTCCCAATCGTAGCCGTGAATATTCTCGACTTCGTCACGGGATTCGGGGCAGCGGATGATTTGCAGCGGTAGATAATCGCCTTTAACCGTCAGCCCCATGTTGGCATACACATAGCCGTCGTCCTCGGCGGTTTCGCCACTTTGAGGCGGGCGGCGATAGAGATGACTCCAGTTTTCGCGATAGGGGTAGCAGCATTTGTTGGCGGCGGCATACGCAGACAAAGCCGTGCCCTGCTGGTTCAGATTGCTCAGGCACACCATCCGCTGGGCCAAGACCCTGGCACGATTGAGCGACGGCATAAGTATGCTCGCAAGCAGCGCGATGATGGCGATCACCACCAGCAGTTCTATGAGCGTAAAACCGCGGCGGGATTCTCGCCTCAAGGCCCCGTGGAGATAAGTTTGTGATTGTCGAATAATCATAACGCAACCACCTTCCTTTATATTATAGGCTGGCAACCACCATGGAACAACAGACCGGAAAGCCGGAAATCGGATAAAACCATATTAAAATATCGTCTGTCTTGGCGAAGGGCTTCTACATAACAATGATAATGACCTGCAAAAAACCACTTTTTCATTTTCCCGCCATTACAAAAAGCAGGAGAAGTGTACCGGGCAGACATGCTGTCCACCCGGCACACCGATGATGAAAAACGGCTAAACTGAACTACTACTTTCTACGCACGCCGGCGTCGCCGCAGAGCAAACGGCAGACCAAGCAGCAACAGCGTCATCGTCGCAGGCTCGGGAGTAATTACCAGATCATCTATCAGCCCATCGTTGCTACTGGCCACGAAATTCCTGAACGTATTCAGTGTGCCGAGGGTGGTTTCCCTGAAGGCATAGTCATCAGCCACCAGCGAGCCCCCAATGTAGGCGTCGTACGTTTGAGTTGTAGCGTTCGCAACCATCTTGATAGTTACTATATCATTCGCAACGAAGGTGCCAAGCGTGCCGGAATAGCTGCCGCCGTTTCTCACCGTAATGTTGCCGTTTTCAAACAGTACGGTGGTCGCCCAGTTGCCGTTGGCATCACCCAGGAATATGGCGTGCGCTCCAGAGGAGGTAGTCCTCATGACCTTGACCTCGGCCGAAATTATCGCTTCGGCGGCGAAGCTTTTTCGGGCGTCAGCATTAGTACCGTCGCGCTCGGCCCGCTGCGATCTGCTGCCGGAAATGGCGTCGGTGGTCGTAATCCAAGCACTTCCACCCGATACGGTCCAGCCGTTCTGGCCGTTGATATCGCCATCAGTGAAGTTACCATAGGTCTCACCACTGGCCTCAAAGCCTGTACTGTAAATGTCCGCACTTGCCGGTCCGGCCACAAGCCCGACCACTGCTACCAACATCAAAATTGCTGCTAACTTTCTCATTTTACTTCTCCTTCCCTGCCACCATTGACAGATTTGTTCTTTTTCGTAACATCCGTGCCTCTTTTTGCACTCCATTTCAGTTTTTCCTTACGGGTCCCGTTGACTGGCGGGAGATATATTCGGTTGGAATTATTTTTTCTCGTGGTTTGTCGTCTTTCGTATCGATTTCATCCATGAGCATATCGAAAGCTGCATATATCAGTTTATCTACCGGTATTGCTACTGTGCTCAAGGGCGGAAGGGAATACAGTGTCAAAGGCTCATTACCAAAGCCCACAATCGAGATATCCTGCGGAATTCGTACACCAAGGCGGGATAAAGCCTGAAAGACCAGAAAGGCTGAAACATCGCTGGCGCAGAGAATGGCGGTACAATCCGGATGGGTTTGCAGAAAATTCTCCGTATTCGAGTAAATCCCTTCTACATCAAGAGCTGCATGGCCGTCTACCTTTTTTGTACACTCCGCACAGACCTCATAAATTCTCTGCTCCGGATCACCAAGACCGTGTTCGTTGACGGCTTTGCGAAATCCCTCAAAACGCAGGTCGTGTTCCCATCCCTTCCAGCATCCACGAAACATATAAATCCCGCGATGTCCGAGTTCGTAAAGATGATCCACCGCCCGGGCAACTCCGACAGCATTGTCCCCACACACCTGCCTGCAAGGGAAATGTTTTGGCGCACTAATAGAAAGAAGCACCGTCGGAACCGGGAAATTCAATCTCGCCTTTAATTCTTCGGTGGGTATCGACGGGAAAGCACCGCGTATGATAAGACCGTCCACGCCTCGATCAACAAATTCATTCGCCCGCTTCACCGTCAAGTCAAGCTCACCCCTGGTGTGGGCAATATACACCCCATACCCTGTCTCGCTGGCGTGATCATCCAGTGTGGTTTCCATGGCCGAGACGCTCTTGAGATCCGGCGAACCAGTCAAAAAACCTATCGTATGAGTCTTGCCTTGGGCTAATCCCCTGGCCAATAAATTCGGTCTGTAATTCATCTTCTCGGCCGCCTGGAATATCTTCTCACGAGTAGCCTGCGATATCTTGATTTGCCGAGGCTTACGGTTCATCACTATCGAAACGGTCGATGTGTTGACTCCTACATCCTTCGCAATGTCACTCAGTGTTACAGCCACAATACTCTCCATCATATCCGCGTTCGCAATTGGGGCAATCGCTTTGCGCAAAGCGTTTGTCCAACCATAAAGTACCACATATTTCCATTTCGTCAAGGACAACATGCTAAAAAACTGAAGAATTTTTCGAATTTTTCGAATAATGGTTTTACCTGCTCCAAAAATAGAGATGTCCCTGCCGAAAACCCCGTTTGCTGCGATTTCACCCCTCCACCTTGCCCGCGACAATTTTTTGAATTTGCTCGTTCTCGCAACGAAAACCATTTTTCAGGTTCCCTTTTATCATCCTTATCAACCACCCAGCCGCAGCTTTCCCGCTTTCTGGTTGGGTATTGTCTCTTTATTACCGTAGCTTTTGCGAATTTTGGCGCCCAGATGCTATTTTCGGTAGGCGTCGGACGGTTTTGGAGAAAACCAGTCCACTATTGCGAATAGTCTGGATTTTTTTAGTGAGCGGAACGGCAGGTAAAAATACAGGCATGATCAGAGCAAATTTGTTTTTTTATTTGACGGCATGGACAATTTTTGTTACAAATCTTAATGCTAACCTAGTTTAGCGAGGATGCTAACGCAATCTAGCGTGTTTTTTGGCCAGTTTTGGCCAGGAGTTATCAACGTGGCAGTTACGATGATGGACATAGCCAAGCGAGCCAATGTATCCCGCAGCACGGTATCGCTGGTAATAAGCGATCGCTGGCGCGAGATGCGAATCAGTCCGGATACACGAGAAAAGGTACTCAAAGCTATTCGCGAGATGGGTTATGTGCCAAATCTGTACGCCCGAAGCCTTCGCAGGCAGAGCACTTTCACTATCGGCATGGTCGCCACGAACATACTTCATCCAGCGGTAGCAATGATTGTGGAAGGTGCCAAGAAGGCTGCAACCCAAAAAAAATATAAGATTATTTTAGGGATAAGCTCCGATCAGCCCGACCAGGAGCGGGATTATATCGAGAATTTCCGTTCCCGTAGAGTTGACGGGCTTATTGTCATACCATCTCCCTGTGGCAGTACCATTCTGGAACTCGAAAAGTTGAGTTCGACAGGATTCCCGCTCGTTTTATGTCAGGATGATTCCACAGCCAAGGTTGACTTCGTTGCCAGCGGCGTGGAAGCGGGAGCCTATGAAGCAACGAAGTATCTGTTCGACCTTGGACACAGACGTATCGCGATTTGCTCAGGCCGGCCGACCTGGATATCTGCCCTTGCAAAATACAGGGGCTACCGGCGTGCAATGGAGGACTGTGGGTTGTCTCTGGATGACAGATTTTACATTCGTACCGAAAACTCCAATCTTGCCGCTGGCAGAAACGCGGCTGAGCAAATTCTTAAACTTGACGAAAGGCCCGACGGCGTACTTTTCCATAATGACGAAATGGCTGCCGGGGCGATGCTAGGTTTGAGAGAGGCACATGTCCGAATTCCCGAGGACATGTCTCTGATAGGCTTTGATAATCTGTCCCTCTCAAAGGCAACACCTGTGCCGCTGACTACGGTTGCATCTTCTCTCGACGAAGTTGGACGAATCGCCACTGAAATACTCCTGGCGAAGATAGAAGCGGTTTCAGAGTCTCCCCAGGACAAAAAGTCAAATCAGGAATTGCGATCGGTGCGATTGGTTCCAAAGTTGATTATTCGTAACTCCTGTGCCGCCAGAAAATGAAACTATAGTGTAACCGGCTGCGAATGGACAATAAATCGTTTATTCACCCAACATAATGAAAGGAAATGCTAATGAATTGGCTTGACTGGAACTTTGCTGGTAGTGATGCTGTAATTAGATATCTCCTCATTTCTGAGAGTGAACGATATATGGTAGACGCTGCAATAAGCCATAGTGTGTCAGACATAGCTGATCTTTGTTGAGGTCGGTTGTGATTGAATGACGTATGAGGAGGCTTTCATGAAGCGGTTTTATGAAAATTTGTTACCGATGAACTGCCCTTGGGCAGGGTTGCTGTTGCTGGCGGCCCTTGTCGGTGCTGTTTTTACGGTTGGTGGTTGCGGCGGTGCGAAGGCTGCCAAGGAAACCCCCTCCGCCGCCACGCTTCGCCTGATTGAAGAGGCAAAACACGAAAAGCCACCCGCGGACAAGCGTTACAATGAAGCCCCCATGTTGGCGGAGCGGGTAAAAACCGGCAAACTGCCGCCGGTCTGGAAGCGGCTACCGGAAAATCCCATGGTTGTGCCCGTTTACGAGGAAATAGGCCAATACGGCGGGACGTGGCGGCGGATGATGAAGGGTATCAGCGACGTCCATGCCTATACTCGCATAAACTACGAAAACATGCTCCGCTGGGCTCCCAATCCCAATGACGGCGTGATTCCCAATCTTGCCGAAAAGTATGAATTCGAGGACGATTGCAAGCTGTTACGTCTACATCTGCGTAAGGGGCTTAAGTGGTCGGACGGATATCCGTTTACCACGGACGATATTGTATTCTGGTGGGAGCGGATTGCCAACGACAAGAACATTACCCCGGCAGTGCCGAAGGTCTGGTGCCCCGGCGGCAAGCCGATGACGGTCAAGCAGATCGACAAACACACCATCGAATTCCATTTTGCCGAGTCTTATCCGATAGCGGAAAAGTTCATGGCCTTCAAGGCAGGGCAATGGCCGCTGGGGTTTGAGCGGTACGGGCTTTTCGCCCCGAAGCATTACCTCGGGCCGGTTCACCCCGAGATTAATCCGAAAGTCAAATCATATGACGATTTCGAGCGGATGGCCGACGACTTCAATCCGAACCGCCCGGTAATGATGCCCTGGCGAGTTGCTCTCATGGACGAAGGTTCGCGGCTGGTAGCCGAGCGGAATCCCTATTACTGGAAAGTGGACAAAGAAGGCAACCAATTACCTTATATCGACAAGGTTGTTCACGAATTCTTTTTCAGCTCCGAGATGCTCAACTTTCGAGCTATCACCGGTGAGCTTGATATGCAGATAAGGCATTTCACAATCGCGAGTTACGCGTTGTTGATGGAGTTTTCAAAGAAACGTGGTTATCGCCTCATGAAATATACCACCTCCGGCCAGAGAGCGTTGGGGGTGAACCTGGAATACAGGGATCCGGAGTATGATGGGAAAAAGTCGCATCCGGATTACATGGTACATCGCGAATATTTCCAGAAGAAGGATTTTCGTCGGGCGCTGTCGCTGGCGATGGACCGAGATCTGATTCGCAAGATTACCGGCGAGGACCTTGTCGGGCCGGCCAGCTTTAATGTAGGTACGTTCTCGCGGTATTACTCCGATACCAAGGGGATAACGAAGTACCTGAAATACGATCCTGCCGAAGCCAATCGCCTGCTGGATAAAGTCGGGCTTATGCAGCGGGATGATAACGGTTACCGTGTGATGAAAAATGGTAAGACGATGAGCATTATCATCGAGATCAGCGGAACCCGGCCCTCGACCGGTCTGGAGGTCGTCTCTGCCGGTTGGAGGAAGATTGGTATAGAAACCACGGTAAAGCCTCAGGATCGCTCGCTTATGCTTCAGCGAGTCAAGACGGGTCTGCCCATGGCTTTGTCTTGTGAAATCCATTCCGCCTTACCGATTATCGCCGACTGTCAGCGTTTCGGTATTGGCAAGGTGGGCGGATGGTGCTGGGCGTATGGCCTGTGGTATCGAACCGGTGGCAAACAGGGATTCGAGCCGCCTGCTGAAGTCAAGCGAATGCACAGAATACTCGAATTAATGAAGGCCGTCGATGACGTCAAGAAACAACGAAAGCTGATGACAGAGTTGGTTCGCATACATGCCGATAGTCTCTGGTATCTTCCAATAAGTGGTTCTGCATCGTGTATCGGTATTGTCAAAAACGACTTTCGCAATGTGCCGCTAAAGGGATTTGCCGCCTGGCAGGTCTACACTCCGGGCAACCAGAACCCCGAGCAATTCTTTTTCAAGAAGGAAAAGGCCAAGGGAAAATAGATAATGTTGAATTATATCCTAAGACGACTGCTACACATGATTCCGACACTGATAGTAATTTCAGTGCTGGTGTTTGTTATCATCCAGTTACCTCCGGGTGATTTTGTTGATTCGCTGGAGGCGGAGTTGCAGGAAAGCGATTCGGTAGCCAGCAAGGAAGCAATGGAGCAGTTGCGTGAGCAGTATGGCTTGGACAAGCCAATGTGGGAGCAGTATTTCAAGTGGATCAGCGGATTTGTGGTGGGCGACTTCGGCTATTCTTTTGAGTGGCGAAGGCCGGTCGTGGAACTGATCGGCGAGCGGCTGGCGTTGACATTCGCGCTCTCGTTCGGTTCCCTGGTCTTTATTTACCTGATAGCCATCCCAATAGGAATCTATTCCGCCCGGCACCAGAATTCCATGGGCGATTACGCGTTTTCCAGTTTTGCCGTGCTGGGGTTGTGCATTCCGAATTTCGTTCTTGCGCTTGTGGCGATGTTTGTGGTGGTGTTTTTATTGGGCGGTAGCGCCGGCGGGTTGTTTTCCCCGGAATATCGCTTTGAACCCTGGAGTTTCGGGAAGTTCCTGAATATGCTCTCGCACTTGTGGGTGCCCATTATAGTTGTCGGAGCGGCGGGAATGGCCGGCTCGATGCGTGTCATGCGTAACAGCATGCTCAACGTTCTGCGGGAGCAGTATATTACAACCGCTCGTGCCAAAGGTGTTTCCGAGTTCAAGGTAGTCTATAAATATGCCCTGCGAGTGGCGGCCAATCCGTTTATTACCGGGCTTGGCATGCAGTTGCCGAGGTTGATTTCCGGGTCTGTTATCGTGGCGATTGTGCTGGGGCTTCCGACGACCGGGCCGATGTTTCTCAAGTCCCTGCAGGGGCAGGATATGTACCTGGCCGGTTCATTCCTGATGTTCCTGGCGATACTGTTGCTGTTGGGCAATTTGCTCTCGGATATCCTGCTGGCCATCTCGGACCCGAGAATCCGACTGGAGTAGTTTCCGCAAAAGTTATGAAGATAGTGAGTGTGTGGTGAGCGAAACCAATACAAATCAAAACGAAGATCAGAATACATCGCCTTTGCAGCCGGCGTTGGAGGCAGACGCGGACGAGACCGGCGTGAGTCAAGACGACCAACGTATTTTGACCGCCGGGCAATGGCGGTTGATGTGGCGTAAATTCAAACGCAACCGCCTGGCGGTGGTGTGTGGATGGATGTTGTTGTTCATGTACACGGTCATCCTGCTTTCCGGGTTTATTGCGCCCTACAATCCGGACTCCCGCTTCAAGAATCGTGCGTACGTTTCCCCGCAGGGATTGCACTTTTTCGATGATTCGGGGTTCCATATTCGCCCATTCGTATACGGCCTTACCGCCAATCGAGATACTGCTTCCCAGCGGTGGGTTTATTCCCAGGACAAGACCAGACGTTATCCGGTGAAATTTTTCGTTTATGGGCAGGAGTACTCGTTCCTGGGAATTAAGACGAACTGGCATCTTTTCGGGCTGGATCAGGATGGCGGGAAACAACAACGGGGCATATTCCTTTTCGGCACGGACATCCAAGGCAGAGACATGTTCAGCCGCGTGCTTTACGGCGGGCGAGTTTCGCTGACAATCGGCCTGTTTGGCGTGCTGCTCAGTGTTTGTTTCGGTTCGGTGCTTGGTGTGGTGGCTGGATATTTCGGCGGTATTATCGACAATCTCATACAGCGTGTCATCGAGATATTGCGATCTTTCCCGCGGATACCGTTGTGGCTAGCGCTCAGTGCAGCAATCCCGCCGAATATGGGGCAGTTGCAGAGCTACTTCATGATTACCATTATTCTGTCCATTCTTGGCTGGACGGGAATGGCCCGTTCGATACGAGGCCAGGTGTTGAGCCTGCGGAACGAGGAATTCGTCATGTCCGCCAAGCTCATGGGCGCTTCTCATTCGCGGGTGATTTTCCGTCACCTCATGCCGGCGGTTTCCGGCTATATTATTGTCGTGGCAACGATTGCGGTTCCGGGCATGATCCTGGCCGAGAGCAGCCTGTCGTTCCTGGGATTGGGTATCCGCCCGCCGATGGTAAGCTGGGGCGCGCTGCTGACGGATTGCCAAAGCCTTACGACACTGTTCTATTACCAATGGCTGCTGCTGCCGGCGCTTTTCATCATTATCGTGGTGTTCTGTTACAATTTCCTGGGCGACGGCCTGCGAGACGCCGTTGATCCCTATTCCGCCGCAAAACGCTAAGACTTCCGAAGATAAAATATGAGCAACGAATCTGACATACTGTTACAGATAAAAGACCTGAAGATAAGCTTCCACGTTTTTGGCGCCGGGTTAATTCCCGTGGTTCATGGTGTGGACCTTACGATTCATCGCGGCGAGATGGTTGGGCTGGTCGGCGAGAGCGGTTCGGGCAAGAGCGTTACAGCCATGAGCATCATGCGATTGCTGGAAGAGCCAACGGCGGTGCTGTCCGGTGAGATACTGTATTACGGTGAAAAAAGTGGGCAGGCCGTCGATATTATGAAGTTGCGGCAAGGCAGCAAATCGCTGCGGGCGCTGCGCGGTAATGATATTGCGATGATCTTTCAGGAACCGATGCGGGCGCTCTCGCCGGTGTTCACCGTCGGACATCAGGTAGCCGAGGCGGTCCGCCTGCATCGCAATGTTACGAAGAAAGAGGCCAGACAAATCTCGATAGATATGTTGGGTACGGTTGGCATACCCGATCCGGAACGGCGGTTCCGCGAGCATCCGCACGAGCTATCCGGCGGGCAGAGACAGCGCGTGATGATCGCGATAGCCCTGGTCTGCCAGCCGCAACTGCTCATCGCCGACGAACCGACCACCGCGCTGGACGTAACGATACAAGCGCAGATACTCGAACTGATGAACGATTTGCAGAAGAAGCTCAACCTGGCCATCATGCTGATTACGCACGACCTTGGCATCGTCGCCCAGACGTGCAGCCGCGTGAACGTCATGTACATGGGCAAGATTGTCGAATCCGCCGGCGTGGAACCCCTCTTTGCCACGCCGAAGCATCCTTACACGCACGGCCTACTCCAGAGCGTTCCCGTGCCAGGCCGGGGACACCGCCAGAAGCTCTTTGCAATCAAGGGTACCGTCCCCGAACCGCTCGACATACCGCCCGGCTGTGCGTTCGGGCCAAGATGTGAACTGTTCCAGACCGGCATGTGCGACAGCGACAAACCGGTCCCGATAACACCTGTTGCGGACGGACATTGGGCACGCTGCTACCGCGCGGAGGAAGTCTGAAATTATGGTTACTGAAACGATACCATCTGAACAAGCCGAACTGGTCGAACAATCTGACAATATCCTGACTGTCCGTAATTTGCGAACGTATTTCCCTATCCGTAAGGGTTTCTTCCGGCGGGTGGTCGGGCACGTCAAAGCCGTTGACGGCATCGATCTGCATGTTGCTCGCGGCGAGACGCTGGGACTGGCCGGCGAAAGCGGCTGCGGAAAGACCACCGCTATTCGCAGTATCGTTCGGGCGGTTGAGCCAACCGAGGGTGAAGTTTACTTCGCGCCATACGACAAACAACACGATATTCGCGCCCTCAGCCATCGTGATCTCAATTGCGTCCGCCAGGATATCCAATACGTCTTTCAGGATCCCTATGCGTCGCTGGATCCGCGAATGACCGTCATGGATATCGTAGCTGAACCGATGATTATCCATAGCGTACTGAAGGGAATCGAATTAAAACAACGCGTCGCCGAACTGCTGGAAATGGTCGGCCTGAATCCCGACCACCTCAACCGCTATCCCCACGCCTTCAGCGGCGGGCAGCGGCAGCGAATCGGCGTGGCACGCGCACTGGCGTTGAATCCCAGGATGATACTGCTGGACGAGCCGACTTCCGCGTTGGACGTGTCTATCCAGGCACAAGTGCTTAACCTGCTGATGGACTTGCAGTCGAAATTCGATTTGACGTATATAGTCGTCGCCCACGACCTGGCTGTGCTGGAACGGTTCTGCGACCGGATTGCGGTGATGTTTCTCGGGCAGATTATGGAGCTGGCCCCCAGCCAGAAGCTTTTCACAAATCCGCAGCATCCTTACACCAAGGCGCTGCTGTCAGCCGTCCCGATTGCCGACCCGACAATCAAGACCAAACGCGAGATTCTCCAGGGCGAGCCACCGGACCCGGCCTACTCTCCCAGCGGTTGCAAGTTCTGCTCCCGCTGCCCGCTGGTGATGGATAAATGCCATACCGTCGAGCCGCAGCTTACCGAAATAAGCGACAACCATTTTGTCCGCTGCCATCGACTTACGCCTGACGTAACAACTCCCGAAGCGTAGCGCCGAGGAAGGCGATGCTGCCGGTCAATTTTGTTTATTCGTGGCCGACTGGGGTTTGGTAGCCGACTGGGGTTTTGTAGCCGACTTACTTTTGATGGCCGACTTACTTTTGGTGGCCGGCTTACTTTTGGCTGGACGATTTGTCGAAGATTCGGCCGGTGCCCGTTGCCGGACGGGAGCAGGCGCCACATTGTTATTCAACCGATTATTGTCATTCGGCCGGTTATTGTTATTCGACCGGTTACTGTCATTCAACTGGTTATTGTTAGTTGTCGGCAGGCTTATTGGCTTGTCCAACTTCAAGACCTGTACGTGCATAAGTTTGTCCTTGAAGAACAGTTGGCTGGCCAGGGTTTGGGGGGTGACAATCCGCACTACGACGTTCTCGTAGCCAAGCGTTTCTTTTTGTTTCTTCCCGTCCCATGCGCCCGCAAGAAAACCCACCAGTTGTTTAACGGTAAATGGCGGTGGTGTTTTTTTGAATTGTCCGGCGGCGGCTTCCGCGGCGGCACTTTTCAGGAGCGTGGGGTAGAGTTTCTGGAACAATGAACTGGCATGATAGATATCGACCGTGCTTATTTGTCCGTCAACGACCGTAGCCAGCCCGCGAGGCATTTTGAATTGCTTTGTTGCGTCCGCCAGTGCCTTTTCATAGCCGCCGATAAGTTTGCGAAAATCCTTGTCGCCAAGTTCCTCGTTGACGCTGGACGACTTGCTGGTTTTAACCTCTTTGCCGGAGGCGATTGAGGCATTGGTACTCGCACGGGTTTTATATTTGGCGACATTTGACCAGACGCTGCCTTGGCTTCCTGTCTGGACGGCAACCTTCATATTTTTATCCGGTACGATCATTCCCGCAGCCGTGAAAGCTTTCCCGCCCGCCCAGCGGCTTTGCTCGACGCAGAAGGACGGGACGGGCATATCATTCGTTTTGGGCGGGACAATCAGCGAGGTCTGCATCGTGCGGTCCTGTTTTCCGCCTTTGACGATTTCGCCCACCTGGATAAACAGTAACTTGTCGGACAGATTCGAGATCAGCAGGCGGCGAACCTGTGCGCTTTTATCTTCGGATATCTTGACCAGGCCGGCTTTGGTTCCCGCCGCCA
>JAIORC010000310.1 GCA_021108335.1 Phycisphaerae bacterium | reverse complement strand
GGGCGAGTCGCTGCTGCTCCTCGGCCGCTATGCCCTGGAATACGTGGTCGATCCCATCCTAGCCCGCAAGTACTTCACAAATCTGGACAAGTGGGCCGACGAAACACGAGAATCCGCCAAGGCGAAAGTCGCGGCGAAAGCCAAAAAAGCCCCCGCCGGGATAGCCAAAAAGAAGGGCCATAAGCCACTGAAAGAAGGCGAGACAAGAAGGGTGTCTCTTCTCGGCGGTCAGCCCAAGCAGGAGCGGCGAACGTATAACTACCAATCACTGGAGAGATGCCATACCAGCGACTGGTATCTCAACGGCATGCAGGGTCAGTGCGCGAGATTCCTTGGCTTTCTGCACTTTGTAGACGGCGAAAAGGAAAAGGCCTTGGCCCAGTACAAACGACTGGCAAAGCTGGATTCCGAAGCTGCAAGAGGAGGCTTGTTTAGCGACCTGAGTAGCCTCCTCTGGGGACTCGAGCATGGATATCTCTATGCGTATCCCCAAGAGCTGAAACTTTACGAAGGCAAACAGCGTCTTGGTGTGCTGCTGGCGGATATGTATTTTTGTACGGAGCAGTTTGAAAAGTCAGCGGTGTTGGCCAAGCGAATGGTCGATGGTGAGTTGGGGGCGTTGAAGGGCAACGCGCGACACTATCCACAGTATCTTTATGCTGATTGCATTTATCATTTGTATGGCCATGCTGCGGCTTTCCCGGAGTTTGTGAAGGTTTTGAAGGGTTCCGGCTTTCCTGATGGCACGAACGTTTTCTCTACCGTGGATCGCGCTGCCTATGCCGCCGGCAATATTGCATCTTCAAGTTGGGATATGTCGCTGCGTAAAAAGGGCATGAAAGTGCTTAAAAAACTGGCAATGGCAGATCGCAAGAATAAGCATGTTTATAAAGCGAAAATCAACTATGCCATCAGCCTGATTCGTTGTGAAGGGAAACTTAAAGAAGGTATTGTCATGCTGAAAAAATTCCCTTCTGATGACAAAGCATTAAAAAAAATTGCGAACATCTACTTAAAGAACTTAGAGCGAAAGTAATTCCCCAAATAAAAGGACAGAGACATGAACAGTAAATGGAATAATTATATGGTGGGCGTTGTTATACTTGCATTAGCCTTTGGAGCATTATTTTTACAGTATGTGATGGCGGATGATGAAGTCAAAGTCGAAGCTAAAAGTGGCTCCGTTCCAAAAACAGACAAAATCGAAAGTAGGAAACTACAAAATATACTCCCAGAATCCCGTACGATAATAGAAGGGGAATATGTTAAAACGATTTCAAAGATACTTGTACCACCAAATAACAACACTAAGTTTGTACCGTATATTGGGCCATATTGGCATAAACGGGCTGGTGTATTGAACTGGTGGCCTACCCACGTCGATGTAGAATTTTATTCAGATGATTTGCCGCCGGACAGGCTATGGGATGAACCGGACAAAATCCAGGTGCAAACAGTCACCCCACTGGATACTGCAGCGCGAGCCCGCTTACGAGTCGAAGGCAATCTTCGCCCGCCTGGTAGTGGCGGCAGCCTACCGCACTGGTCGGTCAAAATTGAGGAAATCGACATAGATGCGGATACCGATAATGACTCGACTGCCAATCCTCGCATTCCATCCGAATCGGAGGCGGAGGATTTGGCTGAACATCCCTCATTGGATACCCCCGATACGTTGCCCGGACTGGTGCTTGGAGTTAATAACGATCATGACGAGTTTTTGCCGGGAAATAATCCTTGGGGAAGGGACTTTAGCAATAACACGGCTGACTTGGACAAAGAAGGTACGAATTATGACAACCAGAGTGTGGGCTTGGCGCAGATTAAGGTCAAAATCAAGACAGACCGTACCGGAACGCTAAAAGTCGAAGTGCCGGCGCAGTACTACGACGGATACGGGTGCATCAAATTGTTCGAGGGGGAACTGCCCACGCCCGGAAACAAGGGCGCAGCTTTCTTAGGCGATCGGGAGATTACAACGCCGTGTGACAAAACATTCATCTTTTATGTGGAAGGTTTATGCGTGGAAATCAGAACCTTCGACCTGACGGCCAGATTTGTTCCTACAGAGGGCCAGATAGTAAGTACTGACGTACTGTCTGTAACAACGATGCTAGTGGATATCGACATTGACAGCAATAACAGCGGGGGTATCGATGGCGATAGTTCCAATGACGAGGATAAAAACGAGGTCAAACCGGGTAAAATGGGAATGTTTGTGGAAGTTGTTGACGATCCGGATGATCTGTCGAAGGCAAAGCCCGGTGTTATTCGCGGCTTTGATTCACATTGTATTACCACGCTCATAGATGATCATAATCCAGAAATCACGCTGAAAAAACTTCCCGGTTCATATGGCGACATTCGAGTTTGGAAGGTACGCGAAGGCTTGCCTCCGGTTCTGATGCTCGACACGGCTGAGGGTGACGGTTCGACCACAACGGACGGCGAAGGCCACCCGTTGTGGGGTTGGGTGGGCAGTGCAACTGACAGTGACATTCTTATCACGGCTACTTCAGACGGCAAGGTGTTTTTGGGACTGGAACTCACCGTCAACGGGGCAAAAGTTACCATGGACGTGGTGAAAATAAATGATGGCCTGGACCTTGATGTGGACAGCGACAATAATAATGGTGCGAATGAACCTGACCGGTTGCCTGGGGAGGATAAAATCGAAGATGACGCAACCAAGATGGGAAAGCTGTTTGTCATCAATGATAACGATGATGATGGCGATGAAGTGAAAGATCATGCGGACGGTTTCAACTGCGATGGAGTAGCGGGCAACAACGATGACCAAAACGCCCAAGAGGCGGATTTTCGGCCAATGGTGTTCGAAGTTACTGACATCGACCCGACTCAGGCCAAAGTAAAGTTCACGTACTCAGCCTCTACCCCGGCCGCGACGCCTGTCGCGGGGAAGCATCTGCGGATATGGACCGAGAACGGCAAGGTTGCCAGGAACAAAGCTTCCGTTAAAACAGGTGGCGATTATGTTCCGAACGGTACAGTCATGACCTTGGACAAGCTGGGGTTTGCGGGTGGTACAGCCCCTGTGACGAAGGTTACGCTCTATATCGAAGTCGTGGCTGAAGTATCCTCGGGACTGCCGGAAGGACGGGTTTTGGTTGAAGTCGATGTCGATGGAAATGGAGTATTTGATTTTAAAGATGCCATACGAGTAACAGCGACGACCACCTTGGACCTTGCGGCGAAGCAGTATGCGCCATACGCCTCGATAGGAGGAAACACCTATTCAGAGGTCAAGGAGGCAGATGAAGGCAAGGACCTATCTGGATGGCCGTTAGGCCCATTCACATATTACAACAATAACGACAGTAACCATGATAAAACAAAAGACGTCGACCAAAACGCGAATGCGGTTACGGGTGAGAAAGATATGAGAAAACTTGTACTCGCGGTCAGCCCAGACCTGACAACAGGTACTGTTACATTGACGCGGCAGAACAATAAGGTGCGGATATGGAGCGCAAGCACAAAAGGAGCGGCTGCAAAGATACTGTTCGGCACAACGAACACCAAGACCTGGAATCTAGCCAATCGAACCAACCAGGGAGGGTTCAATTCGGTTATGGACAGTCTCTATACCGAGGGTGCCTCGTATGGCGCGTGCAATATCACGGCGACGCTCAAGAACGCGGCGGGCAATGTTGTTAAGACAGATGTTCTGAAAGTTACGGTCTGTCCAGGTGAACCGCTGGTAGTCAAAGAGGGCGGCAACGCCTGGGACACGATGGTACTGCCAATGTCGGGCGGGCAGTTCCACGCACAGTGGTTCCACTTCAGCGGCTTGGACTTGGCGACAGACTACAATATCCTCTACAAGATCACGGCCGCGGGGGCCCCGGACCCGTTTGCCGACGGAATCCCGGCGAATGTCGAGACCAAGACGATCAAACTTGCTGACTGGAAAGCAAAACTATATACCGCTTGGGACAAGGGGTGGTGTCCATATGACGATAAGAACCTGGGAGCCTTTTACATTCTGTTCCCGAAAGTAGACGACGAGGGCAAGGCATATTGGTTCATTATACAAACCCTGGACGAAACGAATAAGAGCCCAAATTACAAGTCATTTAAGGTTGTCGTCGATTACCCGCATAAGCCGGAGGCCTCTCCAGCCCGAAATGACCTTGCCAAGGTCAATTTCTACTTGTCATGTAGCAAAGATCGTGATGATGTCTTCCTGCAGGAAGCTCAGGGCCCGGCGAAATGCAGTGTCTGCGGCAGAGCAGCGGAGGCCGCGGCTGCGACTCTTTGGCGGGTTGTCCGCGCAGACCGGAAGCAAAATGGTGCGGAAGGCCAGTACTACACGGATATCGTACACAACCTGGCCTTCCTGAAGACTGCCGCAGAGGGGACCGGCAAGATATTTGCAAAGAATGAGGAAACGTTCGGCGAGTGGAAGGATATAGACAAGAACAATAAGTTCTTCGTCCTGATTGCGAAGGTATACGGTTGCGGAGGGTACTTCTGGGGGATGCACGAACGAGCCCCATGGGACAACAAGACACACTATAAACGCAACAAGTCGAATTATGCTGACATGGTCTTCATCCATGACTACACTGTCTATGGGGCCAATGGTGAGAGAGAGATGAAGGCGACCCTTGCCCATGAGTTGCAGCACAACATCCACGGCGAGGCGGATTCACGCGAGGCGCTTTGGATAAACGAAGGCTGTTCAACCTACGCGGAGGCCATCAACTCGTTGAACATGTCCGTCATTCGTTTCGGCAAGCAGATGTACTCTGAGGAGGCTGCGCCAAACGGACCGTTGCGGTCGTCCATGCTGACGTTGTCCCGTTTCGGGAAACCCAACGTTTGGCACCGGTTCTCGCTCTGTGCGCAGTGTAAGAGCGGCGAGCCGGATCGGATGCATGGCGCTCACTATGAGAAGGTCTACTTGTGGACCAATTATCTTGCCAAAAACCAGAAACAGTGCGGCTCGTTCCAAGCCGATAAGACGCTGAAGTCAATCGTTCAGGACGGACTGAAGCAGGGATTCCTTGGTATCAACGGGCAGCTCAAGTCCACGAGACAGGTACTACGCAATCCCGTCGGACACAATGCGATGACGGAGACGGACAGCCGGCCGTTTATCGACTGGACAGTTGCGAACTACGCGAGTGGCTTGGCCGGGAACACGAACAAACGCTACAAGTACAGTTCCGGCGGCCTCGATAACTACAAGGTTACCCCGGACAATGGCGTCGTCAACAATACCTACGTATCGAAGAAATGGTATGAGCTGGCTGCCGTGTACATGCATTACCCACACCCTGACGGCAACACAAAGGACCTGAAGATCACGATTCGCGGGATTCCCGTTGCAGACAAGGAAAAGATATCCGTGAATGCGGTTCGGCAAAAGGCGGACGGCTCGTTCATCGATGTGGTAGCACTGGATCCGGTAGTCAACGGCGCAGTGCTGGAATATACCTGTCCGAAGAATGCGAACCTCGCCAAGGCCACCATCGTGATTACTAACTTCGGTGCAGGTGTTGGGTCAGATATACATGACTCCAACATATGGGACTATGGACTCGCAACGGCGCCGTTTAACGACACAAGTATCTCCGATACTTTGAAGTCGTGGACAGACGACAAGTGGAAGGGCAATGGCGTTGTTACTATCTACAAAGGACCAGGAGAAGGTATCCGTGCCGTCAGTGGTAATACCGGAGACAAAATCACCGTCACCCGGGCTTGGGATGTGGTTCCCACTGCAGAATCCCGATACCTGGTCGAGAAGCGGGACGCATCTGACTTTGGCAAAGTGAATTCCTCCACGGCGAATACATTGAAGGCAGCAGACCGAAACTGGACGGCAAATCACTGGAAGAATGTCGCTTACGTTACGATTACTGAAGGCCCCGGCAAGGGGCAGCGACGGAAGATCGTCGGGAACAACGCTGACACTTTGACCGTAGCAGCGAATTGGACGACCCAGCCGACCGCAGAATCGAAGTACAAGATCGAGTTCCAGCCGGCGGAAGGCAGCTTCGAGATTAAGGCCCAAGAGAACTGACATATTAGAACTGAAGGAGAAATAAGATGATCACACTGCGACTGGTAATCTCTGCCGGTGTAATGGCCATGGCGTTGGCATCGACGTCCATCGGGGCGCAAAAACAAGACATAGCCACCAAGGTTACGCCGAAAGCGGATAAGGTGGTGCAGGACCTCCTGGCGAAAGTAGGTCGCTACGAGGTGCCCCCCAAGGTAATGAAGGCCCTTCGAGCAATGGCCCCCCAGCGTCTCTCCTCGGCCTTGGCCTATGAGCTTCTGTTCTATGAGCATCGCGAAGCCACCCTGCAAGTGCTGAAGAAGCTGCCTGCCATGAAGGTTGTAGAGCCGGCGCTGGTTCATGCCCTGCAGTACGGCACCAACCAGCAACAACTGCTGGCAATCTCGCTGGTGCGGAAGTGGGATGTGAAGGCTGCGATCCCGGTGCTGCTGGGTGACGTGCTGGAAAATGATTACGTTGCTTACCGCGAAATCCGGGAGACCGACTCACGTATGCACTGGAGAAGTAAGATCGTGGCCGGTGTGTTCTCTTCGGCCTGCGGGGCGCTGCGTGCCCTGACGGACGGCAAGATCGGTATGCGTTTGAGCGCCTCTGGCGCTACCGGCTGTTACGAGCCCGCCAAGGCAAAGTGGCGGGCATGGTGGAAGGTTCAAGGCCCCAGGCTCTACCCCGATGTCTATCGCAAGGAGTCGAACTTCTCGTCCGAAAAGGACGTCATGAGTTTCTGCCAAAAGGCGATAGGGCGGTGGGGGCCGAATGTCGAGAACCGCGTTCGCAAAGCGTTGCGGAACCACGCTGCCGAGTACAATGTGCCGCCCCGGCCGAACCGGAAGAATATACGCCCCGAGAAGCTTAACGCACCGCGTGAGCTATGGTGCGAGTCCGGTATGGCCGTGCTTCTGCAGGAAGCGGTGCTTGCCGGTCGTGCTCCCTCCAAGGCGGACGACGCAGCACGCAGCCGGCAGCGGCTGGCACTGATGTGTATTGCGAAGGTCTGCCCGGCTGATGCCGGCAGCGTCGTCTCGGCACTGGATTGGCTCCGGAGGAGCGGTCGGGTCTTCGACGACGTGGCGTGGGTGGAAGCCCTGCGAAACAAACACTGCCCCGCTGCGGCAACGCTGCTCGGGAAGGTCTTGGGCGAAGTTAAAGACCCAAAGACGCTCTTCCAGGGCGTTGACGTGCTGGGTTCCATGGTTTGCCTGGAGGCGATCCCGGCTCTGGTGGGTATGATCGGTCGAGTTAGCGACGCTGGGTATGACGGGACGGTGGTCGATGGCCTCCGGAGCTTGATGTCGCGTGGCCCAACGCACGAAAAAAACATAGTCAAGACCCTCATTCCGCTTCTGTCGCACAAGGACGACTCCATGTACCTTGCAGCCCTGAAGACTCTTGGTTGTGCAAGGCATGAGCCTTACATTAAGGCCGCCATTTCGGCCATCGAATCGGCCGCCGCCAAGTGGACTGGTGAGAAGAAACGCGTAGCCGAAGTATATTTGTATGAGTTGCGGCGGGAGCAGAACCGCTCCCTGGATGACATCCTTAGAGACGCGGCGCGTCCTTGATGGCACGAAGCAGTATAGAGTAACCGATGCTGGGTGGCATTCAAGGACAACGCAACGAAATTCGGGGTAGGGCAGAGCGGTAGGTATAGCATAGAAGGAGAATCGCAATGAAAAAAATCGCCATTACAATGCCGTCAATTTCGTTCACTACAATTTTCGTGAATTCCGTCGCTGGTGAGGAGCTTCAGGTGAAGTGGAATAGACCATGACCGAAGTTTTTCTATCCCGATATACGAGGAACACCAGCGTCAAAGTAAATGCTCCTGGACCAATTCAGGTGAGAGGAAACAATTCTATGTGCGAGTGCAAAGTTATTTCAAAAAAACTTCTTTTTACAACATTTTTTCTGGGCGTTCTGTTACACGCAGAGCCTATGTTTGGGCAGGACGTTCGTCTTGAGGGCAGTCCGTCTTGTTTTCGGGCTGTGAAAGAAGCGTCTGAAGAGTACATGCAGAAACATCCGGGCAGGCGGATAAAGGTTCATCGTAGAATATCCTACGGGGCACTTGAAAATCTGACGCAGGGTAAAACGGATGTAGCTTTTATAGAATATCCCCTCCGCAAGTACGTTGACAAACTTTGGGAAAAAACTTACCCGGACGGCAAGAAACCCGCCGCTGAGTACGTGTTTGCCCAGACGGCTCTAGGAATCGTAGTACATAAAAGAAATCCACTTAGAAGCCTTACCTACAGTCAAATTCGTGATATTTGGTCAGGAAAGATCGGTTGGAGGAACGTCGGAGGTGGCGCAGGGAGGAAAATCACGATCTACACGATGCAGCCGTCCAAGAATCTTGGTGGCTGTCTCCTGAGTCAACTGCTTTTGGATTATCGGAAATGGACGAAGGCGTGTAAGAATCTGCCGACTACCAGCGACGTTATAGAATCTGTGGCCCAGGACGTTAACGGTATTGGCATTATTGTGCTCAGATACGATATCACCAAGAATGTTAAACTCGTGTCGATTGCAAAAGATGCAGACTCGCTGGCCGTTAAGCCAACCGTGAAAAACATAGTATTGGAAAAATATCCTCTTGTCCGACAGTACAAGTTTATCTTGTCGAAGAAATCACCTTCTGCGGCCTATGATTTCTGTCGCTATGTGTGCAGTGAAAAATCGGAAGCCGCATTCAAGAAATGGGGATTGTTTCCAATTGCGATTCGCAACAAAGCCGAGGCACAAAAACGCCTTCGGGAGATGAAGGCTGGCAAGGGGCCGAAGGTTCGGGTTGTTGGGGCTAAGGGGTGTGGGAAGCTGCTGGATGGTTTGGCGGTGGATTATGTTATGGCTACGGCTGTGATTCAGATGAAGTATTCGGGTGGGGAGGAGCGGGCGGCGGTTGGGCGGTTTGCTACGGCTGGGGCGAAGGCGGCGGCTGGCGAGAAGGTTTCGGCTAACAGCCCGCAGTTGCTTGTGCTGGACGGGGCTATGAGCGAAAAGACCCGCGACGCCTACCGCGAGAAGCTGGCGGCGGCTAAGCCGGTGCGGCATGTTCTTGGTGCCCGCGGCGTGGCGGTGATTGTTAATCCGAAGAATCCGTTGAAGTCCATCACGGCAGAGCAGGTTGTGGAGGTTTTCAGGGGCAAGGCGAAAAGCTGGGCGGACGTGGCTGGGGCGGGGCAGGGCGGTAAGACGGCCAATGGCGGCAAGGCTGCGGGTGACAAGAATAACAAAAAGAACAAGAATACCAAAAGTAGCCAGATCGTCCGCTATTCGCCGGACCCGACCAAGGATGCGGTGGTTAAGTATTTTCATCGCGAGATTCTGCAGGCCAATAGATGCCGTAGCGTACAGTATCGCAAGACGGCGGATTCCGTGATTGGTTTCGTAGCTAGTAACCCCAGCGGCATTGGCGTTATCGACGTCAACGACCTGAAGAAGACGGCTGCCCAGACCGGCGTAAAGGTGCTGGCCATAGGCTCGGCGGGTAAGGCTGCTCTGCCGACGCCGAAAAATCTGCTGGCCGGCAAGTATCCTCTGGCCCGGCAGGTGATTATGTACGTCTCGCCCAATGCCGACAAAGCGACAAAGGATTTCGTGAAGTTCATCCTCACCACCGAGCCAAGCGAGACATTCGCCAAGGCCGGCCTGGTTACTACCCACAGCAAAATCACAATGCCCAAGCCAAAGCTGGCGAAGAAAAAGCCAGTCAAAGGCAAGACCGGCAAGGACAAGAAGTCCGACAAGAAGGACGACAAGAATAAAAATCTGCCGAAGAGGAAAAAGGATAAAGAAAAATCCCAAGCCCCCGGCGGCTGGTGATTCTTATCGCCGCCGATAACGGCTGGGCGGATTTTATAGTTCCATATCACACGAAAGCTTACCGGCCAGAGTATTAAAACGCTGGTAGTGAATCTACTGCTCCGGCTATGTCTAGCAGGGCAGGGTCGGTGTAGACGTTCATGGTTAGTTCTATCTTGGAATGGCGCATGGCGGCCATCGCGGTTCGTGGTGAGACGCCGGCTCTTGCCAAGTGCGTTCCGAAGGTGTGTCGCAGGGCGTGAATATCGACTACGCGGTTTCGTTCGTCTCGCTTGGGAATGTTCGCGGCTGCGATGTCGGCGTTGAAGTTGCGGATTGTCGGTACAGGATCGAATACCGGGTCGAGGCTGAAGAGGCCCATTTCGTCGATCCATGCCCTGACGGCTTCGGTGATTTCCGCACGAAGGGGGATCGTCGCGGTTTGGCCATTTTTCGTAAACGAACCCGGCAGCAATAAGAATGGCCTCTCGGCGTCCAGGTGCAGGCAGTCAACTGTAACGGCGGCAAGTTCGCCTTTGCGAAGGCCGGTTGTCAGCAATACTCGATAGGCCAATTTACGTTGCCGCCCAATGCGGCGGTATTCTTTGATTTTCCGGGGCGAATTCTTCATCGCCTCCAGGCCAAGCCGATAACATTCCTCCAGATTTTCCCACGTCAGCGGCCCGCGGGTCCAGTTGTGTCGGCCACGGGGCTTGCTGGGGTTTTTTGGAATTTTCGGACGTCCGTATTCCGCCACGGGTCGAAGCTCCGCCGCCCGCAACAGCCGAGCCACTTCTTCCTCGGTTAGCGCCCGTCGCTGGTGTCGAGTGTCGCGGGATTCATCTGCCTTGAACAATCCCGCCAGCGGATTCGACGCCAATCGCTGATACTTCACGGCCCAGTTGCAGAATGCCAGGATCGCCGACCGATAGCAATTGATCGTCCGCGGCCCCGTGCCCTTGTTCTCGGCCAGAAGCATCCAGTTTTCGACGGCTTCCCGGTTAACGTCGTCCAGCGTTCGGAATTGGCATTCCTCCAGAACCTGCCGAAGCCGTTGCTCCGAGCCTCGTCGATAGGCCTCGCATATCCGTCGGCCCTTGACTGTTTTGACAGCCAGGTGTGCGAGATAATCTTGGATCAGGTCTTCGATGGGCGCGACGCGGTATTCAGCCAGACGTAGTTCGCGACGGCTGAGTACGCCGGAGCGAACCTGCTCGACTTCAAGTTCGAGTTGGGTCATCACTTGCCGGGCGGCGGTTTTGTCGCGACAGCCGGTGGACTTCACCCGCCGCCTGCCGTCGTAATCGACATAATTAATCATCCAGTTTGGCGAATATCCCACCATGCGGTCGTCGCCATCGCGGCCCCGGACAAAATCCAGCAGCTTTGTCTTGCCGTCGCGGCCGACTATTCTAACTTTCTTCTTACCGTCGATCTTGACGATTTCGGCATTGGGCGGGATCTTCGTCGTGTAACGTTGCTTGTATAAACTTGCCACAATTGCACATCCTTTCGTTTTAAACCTGCAGCTTTCACCTTTTCCGAATCCTCCAGCCGCCGGAGACAGCCCGCCAAGAGCAAACTTTCAGCACATCCGGTACATTTTCCTTCGCCATTCGATGATTTCTTCGAGGCCCATGTCTACAAATTGCCGCCGTATTTGCTGCATACGGCAAAAAACCTCGCTAAAGCGGACTTCGAGTTTTCGGGCAATCGCCCTTAGAGTCATGCCGTTCATGAGCATCCAGCAAATGCGGCGAAGAGAGTTTTTTAATTGCGCCACCGCCGCACGAACCGCTCGACAGAGTGTATGTCGCGGGCTTTCTCCGATCATGTGGAGCATGTCCACTGTATAAGTCAGGGGGTGGGACAGATTGTGATAACGCCTATCGAATTGGGCTTGTCGGCCAAAGGCGCGTTTCCTGTTCTGGATTCGGCTGCGGATTCGTGTGCCCAGTACCGTGGATTCGCTGACGGTGTGGATTTGCGGATTGTAGCGAAAACTCGCAACCCACAACATCATCTCCTGCATGAGGTCTTCCCAGTCCTGCGGCGGTATACCCAGCTCGATGATGCTGCTGGCGGCGAGTTTGATTTTCCACAATTCGCAGCAGCCTTCGTAATTGCGGACCAATTCTTCGAGTGTGATGCTTTCATTCAGTGCCATGTTCGGCTCCTTCCGTAAAGGGTTTCGAAATGACCGGAGTTTTCTCCGATCGACACTGAATGATTTTTCACATGTATCGGGGCCATTGCCCTGACGCTGTTCATTACTTCCGAAAGTCATCTGACGCGTCATATCACCGTGATGGACGCGGCCAAAAGCGTCAGCATGGCGTGATTGGCCGCGGCCAATCGTGACAGCATGGCGTGATATCCCGGCCAAAAAAGTCATTTTTCGTGGTAGGCGGCCAAAATTTTCTTTTCTCCATGATGGGCGGAAAAATGCGCAATACCCCCGTGTCAGGACGGCTAAATGCGAGTATTGACCATGTTTTGCCGCCGGGTAAGAGCATCAAATCACCGTGTTTGGCCGCCAAAGTCAGCATGGCGTGATATCCCGGCCAAACGCGTGATATCCGGCCAAATATATTTTTTTCCCGTGGCAGGCGTCCAAATTTTATTTTTCTTCGTGCTGGGTGGAAAATACGCAATACCCCCGTGTCAGGATGACTAAAGGCGACTTTTTGCCATGTTTTGTTATTGGCCAAGGGCGTCAAATCACCGTGTTTGGCCGCCAAAGTCAGGGTGGCGTGATATGACTTTGACGGCCAAATCCATTTTTTCGCCAAAGTACTTTTTGGGCGGTGGATAACGGTATAGAGGGCAGTCGTGTTCGCTGCCGAAGTCAAACTTCCCATGAACCCCTTTTTGGAGCAAACCCCCATGCAGAACTATTGCAATACCGATCCGCCTACATCCGCGTTAGCCCGGCGGGAGCTGGAAAACACCGGCACCGCCGCCAGGCACCGTCAACTGTGCCTGAAAATCGTTACACGAAGCCCCGGCCTAACTGCCAGGGAGGTCGAAGACCGCATCGATATCAAGGCACACAAGCGCCTGCCGGAGCTTCGGGCCGCCGGGCTGGTGCATAACGGCAAGACCCGCCATTGCAGCATCAGCAACCGATTGGCCATGACCTGGCACCCCGGCAAAGGAGGGCAAGACGATGAATAAGTCGATTTTCGCCCGGAATATGCCCCAGGGCAAACCAGCCGCCCGGCCGGTGGTGCTTCGCTTTCCCACTTTAACCCCTGACCCAAAGGAAACCCTATCCATGGTAGACACAACTGCAGACACGGTGAAAATGCCTTCCATACTGCAAATTCAGCACAGGCTCCGCCGCCTTGTGGATTTTCAGCAACGGCCGGTTTTCGGTATCGACGTAATCCGCTGGCCCGGTTGGGGCAAGTGGTGTTACGAAATCGAATCTTACGGCGGCAGGCCCGGCGTCAGCGAAATCGTAGCGGCTAAGGTTATCCGGCTGATGCTGGACGGAGCGACCTATCACCAGGCCTTCGCCGAAGTTACCGGCAAGGCTATCACACCACGTTTGGCACGGCGTCGGCCCGCAGGGACAAAGCCGGGGCTGAAGAATCATAAAACCTCTAACAGCAAAGGAATATGCAAATGTCGTTGATGAATTCACTGATTACTACAACCACAATCTCGCCGCCGAAGATGATTGTCTACGGCCAACCGGGGGTTGGTAAGACCACCTTTGCCGCTTCGGCCCAGGCGATTCTGATTGACTGCGAAAATGGTGCCGGTGTCGTGCCAGGCCTGAAACGCACGCCTTACCTGCAAACCTGGCTGGAGATGCGACAGTGGCTGATTGAAATCGCCACCACGCCGCCGGACGGCGTTTCGGCGGTAGCCATCGACACCATCGACTGGATGGTTCAGCGAATCGTCGAGCATGTGGTGTTGGACCTCGACAACAAGTCGCCAAATGACATCACCAACACCCTCGGCTCCGCGCACGGCGGTTACTTCAAAGCCCGCGAGATCGTGCAGAACATCGTCTACCGCGAGTTGCTGCCGATGCTTAACGCTATCGCCGAGGGCGGCGTGGCAATCATCCTGCTGGCTCACGCAGCCAACACCAAGATGACCTCGCCGGAAGGGTACGATTTCCAGATGGCTGCGCCGGACCTGCCCAATTGGATATCGCCGCCGTTCATCGAATGGGCCGACGCCGTCATGTACGCAACTTGCAAAGGCGAAGAACGCAATCTCCTGACCCAGGGCACGAATGTCGTCTTGGCCAAAAACCGTTACTCCCTGCCGGCGGAATTCCCCCTGGACTGGCAGGCACTCATGTACGCAATGACACACACCTCAAACGTAAAGGAATTTAACAATGGCTGATCTTGGAAATTTTAACGCAAACGAAGTTGAACCGACAACCGCTTTCGAACCGCTGCCGGCGGGCAAGTACATCGCCGCCATCACCGCCTCGGAAATGAAGCCCACGAAGAAGGGCGACGGTAGTTATCTGGAATTGGAATTCACCGTTCTGGAAGGCGACTGCCAAGGCAGAAAGGCCTGGGATCGGTTGTGCATCAATCATCCCAAAGACTTGACGCAAAAGATTGCCAAGGGCAACCTGTCGGCAATCTGTCGGGCAGTCGGCGTGCTTCAGCCGGGCGATTCTGTCGAGCTTCACAATTTGCCCTTGGAGATCAACGTCAAGTGCAAGAAGCGTAAGGATAACGGCGAAATCACCAACGAAATCAAGGGTTACGCCGCGAAGTCGCATCCGCAAACGCAACCCGTGCAGCAGCCTGCCCAGCAATCTCAACCCATGCAGGCTCCGGCGGGCGCACCGCAGGCCCAGGCTGGCGTAAACCCACCTTCGCAGGCCGTCGCTCCAGGCAATGCGCCGTGGCAGCGATAAGGAGAAAGTTATGAGAATAACTCTTCCTTTTCCGCCGACGCTTAACACGTACTGGCGACGTGTTGGGCCACGCACGTTGATCAGTCGAAAAGGCCGGGAGTACCGCAGGGCAATCTGCGGGCTCCTGGCCGGCGGCAACAAAAAACCGCCACGTACCGGTCGGATAGCATTGTGCATGGACGCTTTCCCGCCGGATCGACGCCGTCGTGACCTGGACAATTTACCAAAAGCCGTCCTTGATAGCCTCGCCCATGCAAGCGTCTACGAAGACGACAGCCATTATGCGGAACTCCGGATTATGCGGAGCGAAAAGGGATTTTGCTGTAACG
>JAIORC010000387.1 GCA_021108335.1 Phycisphaerae bacterium | reverse complement strand
GCCATTCTCAGCCGCCTTTCGTTTACGAATTATATCGGCTCCGTATATACCACCGCCGCGCGAAAATGTAAAATTCATTTCCACGCGATTCATCATGGCGAAACCCTACGGATGGAGGCAGAACAACCATGGCTTGCAAGCAAGCCATGCCACCCAAACATCCAGACTGTGTGTTTTTCCCGGTTCCCAGTTCCCGTTTTTTGTTGTTCCTGGTTCCCGTTTCACTGTTTTTGGAGCAATTGTTCGTAGATGTCTTTTATTGCCGCGGCGGCGGCGTTCCAGTTGTAGTGTTTCTGGACGTATTGTTGAGCCTCTTGTCCGAAGCTGGCTACTTGCGAGGGGTTGGCCAGGGCGGTTTGCAGGGTGGCCTGGAGGCTTTGGGTTGATTTCGCCTCGCAGACGAATCCGCACGGCTGCCCGCTGCCGCCGATGACTTCGACCGCCGGCGCGATATTGCTCACCAACGGGCAGATGCCCCGCCCGGCGGCTTCGATCAGCGCGATCGGCAGGCCTTCCAGTTCGCTCGGCAGCACGAAGAGGTACGCATGCCGGAGAAGTTGCTCCTTGCGGTCGCCGGTAACCGGCCCAACGAATTCGATGCGTTCGTCGTCGCCGGCTAATTGACGGAGCTTGCGGGCGTATGCGGCGGCGTGATGGCTGGGGCCTGCTATTATCAGCCGCTTGTCGGTCTCGATGCGGCGGAAGGCTTCGATGAGCCGATGCGGTGCCTTTTCCGGCGTCAGTCTGCCCATGAACAGAATGTATCCCCCAGCCGCCAGGCCATCGGGCACGGGCGACGGCAAGCTCGGCGGCGTGTCGCAGCCGTTGGGGATGTACTCGAAATCGCAGCCGGAGTATTTCCCCCGAAAATAGTCCCGCAGACTCATGGACACGCAGGTTACGCGGTCGGCAAAATGCACCGCCGACCATTGGCCGGCCCGGAGAACCGCCCGGGCAACCGGCCCCCACTTGGCCCGCTGCCAATCCAACCCGTGAACGGTAACGACGACCTTCTTGCCGCTGAACCATCGGGGAATCCAAGCCAGCGTCGAACTGGCTAGTGCGTGGATGTGGATGATGTCGTAATCGCCGCGGCTGGCGGTTACCAGCGAGCCGAGGGCGTACAGGGCGGTCTCGGCATGCTTGGAATACAGCGTGGCGGTGTTGACGAGCTTCACGCCCTTGTGCTGAGCGGCCTGGTTATAGCGGCTGCGGCAATAGCAGGTAACGTCTACCCCGCCGTCGGCTAATCGCGTGGAAATCTCCCGCACGACTTTTTCCACGCCGCCAAGCCCGTCGGCCAGCCCTCGCAGGCCGACCATGGCAACCTTTATTCTCTTCATCCTTGTCTCCGCCGGGATAACGCTCCAGAAATAACTGCCGCCATCATGTGAGATTATGCGAGGTGATTTTGCCGGAATCAAGGAATTAGCGAGAACGGCTGCGGTTCTCTGCTATAATACACACCATGCCCAACACGGAAACAACCATAGTCGTAGTCATGATCATCGTCGCCGTACTGCTTCTCGTCCGGCAGATATATCTCCTGGCGACCGGCAAGAAAGATCGCTGCTCCTGCTGCCGAGGCTGTCAGTCTCAAGCAGACCAATGCCCCACAACCGAGCAACCCAAAAAAGATGAAGACTCTCCGCAGGATTGATCGCGGCTGTCGTTTCGCCCCCACCCCGGCCCCCGGAGGAGTAACAGAAATGTTAATGCGATAGCGCATTAACTTATCGTGTGCGGATTCAGATGCTGTTGCCGGCGGCTTTTTTCGCAGCGGCGTATCGATTGATCAGTCGTTCGAGGTCTTTCTGGTTCGGCTGAAGTTTCAGGGAGAATCGCCATGCCTGGAGGGCTTTGTCTCGCAGATCCGTTCGGCTGCGGTCGATTATGTACTTATACATGCAGACCACGCCGAGGCCTCGGTAGGCACCCGGGCTGTGCTTGTCGCAGCGTATGGCGTTCTGGAACGACTTGACCGCATTGTCGAGCTTTTTCATGCGGAAGTAGCACACGCCGATCTGCTGATAGGGGGCGGCACTTTCGGGTGTGGCTTGTCGTGCGGTTTTGAAGGTAGCCATCGCCGAGCGAAGCCGCCCCAGCCGCATGTATACCGACCCGAGATTCAACAGGATGTCGGGCTGGTTAGGCTTGATTTCGATGGAGGTTTTATATGCCCGGATCGCCATGGCGTTTTCGCCCATGGTTTCGGCGATGATGCCCAGATTGTTGTTGGCCCGCGCGCTTCTGGGGTTGATTCGCACCGCCTGACGGGTGTTTTCCAACGCCATAGCCATGTTGCCCAGTTGGAAGTAGCAGGCTCCGATATTCAAATGCGCATCAAAGCTGCGGGGCGCAAGCGACAACGCCCGGATGTAGATCGAAATCGCCCGCCGCAGAAACTTTCGCATTTCCTGCACGCCGCCGGCCATTTCCGCCAACGCCTGGTATGTTACGCCCAGATTGTAGTGCGGGCGGTAGTCGTATGGGTCTGCCCGGCAGGCGGATAGGTAATTCACGCGGGCCATATCGTATTCGCCGCGTTTGCGGTGGATGTCGCCGATGGAAGTGAACGCTTCGGCGTACTTCGGGTCGTTTCGGACTGCCTTGGACAGTTCGGCCAGTGCGGCTTCCAGTTCGCCCATAGCCATCAGGTCCCGGCCTTTGGAATAGTGCGATTGTGCCTCGGAACTGGGGCCTGAATATGAATCGGAACTGGTAAATCCGATGCAACCGACCGCAGCCATTGCAGCGGTCAACATGATTGTGGTGGCAATTAACCTGATGCGCATGGGCTCCTTCCCAACGTCAATAAAACATCCATAATATAGAGAATCTTCCTGCTCCAGTTCATTATCGGTCGTTTTATCACCATTTCATAACAGAATTTGCATCATATAGTTATTCGGCCAGGCCCTTGTTCAAGAGCAATGGTTGACATGCAGCAGCCGGGAGTTCACCATAGCAATCAGATACCATGACGACCTACGGAAATCCAAAACAATTACGAATCCGTCGCCGCAAGGAGATTACACGGCTGTTTTCGAAAGGCCGACGGGCCGGCGACCAGCGGATGCTCCTGATCGGCCTACCCGGCGAGCCTGGCAGCTCCGCCGTTCGCGGCTGCGTGGTTATCTCTAAACGACACGGTAACGCCGTAGCCCGTAATCGCATCAAGCGGCTGTGCCGGGAAGCCTTCCGCCTGACTCGCCCGGAATTACCGGCGGGATTCGACTTTGTCATGGCCCCGCGCTCCGGCAAACGCCTCGACCTTACCGGCCTGCGGGAATCGCTGCGAAAACTCGCCCCACGCATAGCCGGCGGCGACAAATCCGCCAAGGGGAAAGATTCATGACAGCCCGCGGCGTAACAAACGCGATTCTCCTGCTGCCGCGGCGAACGCTGATTCTCATAGTGCGGCTGTACCAGCAGACGCTATCGCACTACATCGGCAGGCATTGCAGATTTTGCCCGACGTGCAGCCAGTACTTCATCGAGGCGGTCGAAAAATACGGAGCCATCCGCGGCGGACTGATGGGACTGCGGCGAATCTGTCGGTGCAATCCGTTTTCCAAAGGCGGCTTCGACCCCGTACCGTAGGGGGACTGTCACCCACGATTGTAGGGTGGGTGCTTGCACCCACGCGATGCCGCCCAGCGTGAAACAAATTCGGAAAAACAAAAATCAAAAAGCCGGGTGCCGTGGTGGGAGCGAAGCGACAACCACGATGTTTGGAAACTTCCACGGACATGGGCAAAACGCACTGTGGACTAACCGCGTGAAATGAAATTATCGTTTATCCCCAGGGTAAAGGAATGGCCCTTTAGCTTCACAGTAGCAAAATATCATTCGCTTTCTACCGTTGATTTTGCAGGTAGCCCAACGACGATTGCCCGACTGCATTACGTCTTCCAACCTCTTCCTTTCTTTGGGAGGCATGTAGCGCGTTTGGGACGCCGTGCAGGTATCAATGAGAAGGATGTCGATATCTTGGGGAACCCTGGAGAGAAAAGTCAGGAATTCCCCATAATTGCAGGTTTGGTAACTCTTTTTGTTGACATTGTCATAAAACAGAAAAACTTTGTCGGGTTTCCCTTTGGGCAACTGTTTTGTGTCCCACCAGAACATATACATGGCATATGGCTGGGGAACCAGCACAGGTTTCAATTTAAGCTTTTTGGTTTGAGCGAAGTCGTCGGCACGAACCGGTATCCACAAAGCAATAAGATTATCGCTCTTGGGATCAACATGCGAACTTTCGACAATTGTCGGTAAATCTGATGTTTTTGGCGCTACCACTGCCGGCGGGGAACAGCTAGCGGAGAGCATCACAAAGACGAACAGGAGAACGTGAATAAACACTGATTTCATCGGCCCTACCTTCTTAATACCATAGTATGAAAAACAGGCGTCCTTATTTCTTCTTCGCGGAGGTTTTTTTCTTTTTCGTGGCGGCGGTTCGTCTTTTTTTCTGTTTTCGTTGCGCGATCGGCAGCGGCACGGGCGGCTGGCCCATCAACGTGCCTTCGGCGGTTTCCCGCAGGCTGGTCGGCAATTGCTGGCTGTATTTCGCCCGGCGTACCTGGTCCAGCGAGTGAGCTTCGACGATAATTTTTACCGCTTCGTTGAGGCTGTCCGTTACATAGAAGCGGTTCATGTCGGAGGGATCGATTTTGGGATGGCCTTGGTGGAGCATCGCCTTTTCGATCCAGTCCGTCATCCCCCGCCAGAACGATCTGCCGATAAGGATAACCGGGAACGGATCGGCTTTGCCGGTCTGGATGAGTGTCATGGAGTTGAAGAATTCGTGCAGTGTGCCGAAGCCGCCCGGCATACAGACAAAGGCGTTGGAATATTTCACGAACATCACCAGCCGGGCGAAAAAGTAGCGGAAATCCAGTTGTATGTTGGCGTATGGGTTGGACATCTGCTCTTCGGGCAGGCTGATGTTCAGCCCCACCGAGTTGCCGCGGACGTCGAACGCCCCGCGGTTGGCAGCCTCCATGATTCCACCGCCGCCACCGCTGATAATGGCAAAGCCACGCTCGGCAAGCATCCGGGCGAGATTACGCGCCTTGGTGTAGTACGGGTCAGACTTCGGCGTCCGGGCAGAGCCGAATATGCTAACCGCCGGGCCCAGCTTGCTCATGGTCTCGTAACCATCGACAAACTCGCTCATAATACGAAAGACACGCCATGTGTCCTGGTCTGTAAAGTCATCGCGTAATGCCATAAAGCCTCCATAAAAAAACAGGTTATACTTATCTATCGGCACGACAAGCAGATATGGTATTATTTTTTTCGCGGAGAATCGCCGTGTTTTTCCACAGCGGTGCGGGGTTTGACAATCAACGCGTTCCGGCGTATCCTCTTTGCAGATTTTTATCGAGGTAAAACATGCGAAAAACGGCGGTTTTATTATTTTTGTTTTCGTTGACGCTCTCGGCTGTCTCCAGCGGCTGCGGGGGATACTATATTCTCAGCGCGCCGGATCAGCTTGCGTCCACCGACGGGGCAGCCGTGCCGGTGGCCCGGTTGCAGCGTAATGACTTTTTCGTGATGGCCTTCCCCGTACCCCGCGGCCCGATGCGATTCCGCGTTTATCCCGCGGGCCTGGCGCAGAAGTATATCGAATCTCCCGACCCCTGCCCGAACCAAGGGCCGGAACGCGGCTGCGCGACGGACAAACTGGGATACGCCGCCGTCAAAATCACCATGGATCAGCTACCCGTATCCGCCAAGCCGGGCAAATACGACCTGAAAGTTACCCTGCAGGATTACGAGGGCGAGGAAGAAACCGTCATTGTTCCGCTGTACGTGTGGGATCCGTCAAAGCCGGTCGTCGCCGTGGACATGGACTGCCTCGGACTCAGCAGGTTCGGCGGCGAGGGCGACACAGCCGCCGCCATCACCAGGCTGGCCAAAACCGCCAATATCCTCTACCTGACCCGCAAATCCAGCCCGACCCAGCAGAAGTATCACGACCGCCTGGCGGATTTCGAATTCCCGGACGGGCCTATCCTGCAATGGCAGCGGGAGCGATGGCATATCGTGCGGGACGGGAAGTTCAAACTGCCGCGAGTGATCGTGGAAACCCGGCTGGTCAGCCAGTTGAGCGAACTGTCGCAGACGTTCCCAAAGCTGAAGGTCGGAGTTACCAATAACGCCCTTGCCGCCAAGGCGTTTGTGGACGCAGGGCTGAAGTGCGCGATCGTCGGCAACAACTGGCTTAAAGGTTCGCAACTGATGCACTACCCATCCTGGGCCACCATGGCCGACCGCGGCGTAAAGGTCTCGCCGTAAATTTCGCACGTTGCGTGTGGCCCCCTGGGGGAAGAATGGCCCAGAAAAGAATGTCGGGTGGCATGGTCAGCGGCGAAGCCGATGGCCATGAAAGATAGATACACAACGGCGGATGGTATATTGGGTGGTTTTGAGAAAGGGATGGCGTAGAAATTGTGTATCGATCTTTCATGGCTATCCCGCAAAAAACGCGGGCTAACCATGCCACCCAACATCGTGGGAAATTTTGATTTTCACAACCCACCCCCGCAATTTCCGGTTCCCTGTTCCCTGTTCCCAGTTCCTGGTTCCCGGTTCCCGTTTTTGCCGTTCCCGTTTCCCCTGCTTCACGATACAATGCTCCGCATGCCGGATGATATGCCCGAACATAAAAATATTCTTGTGGTTCTGCCCAACTGGGTTGGCGATGCCGTGATGGCGACGCCCGCTCTTCGCGCGCTGCGCAGGCGATGGCCGATCGCTAAAATATATCTCATGGGCAAGCCCGTCGTGCTGGAAACCGTCAGCAGCAATAGTATCGGCGACGAGTGCGTCCCGGCGGCTGGGCGTGGGATCCGCGGGCTTTTGAAGACAGCCGGCTGGGTTCGCCGCCAGCGGATCGACCTTGCCGTGCTGCTGCCCAACAGTTTCCGTTCCGCTGCGGTCGCCTGGCTGGGCCGGGCAAAGTGCCGGCTGGGGTATAATCGCGACGGCAGAGGGCTGATGCTGACGCGGAAGCTCAACCCGCCGCGCGACGATGCCGGCAAATTGGCGGTCTATCCAGCCTTGCAATATTACATCGACCTCATCGAGTCGCTGGGCATCGAGGTCGCGGATCGGAGCATGACCATCGCCGCCGAAGCCGCCCCGGCGACCGAGGTACTTACCGAGACTGGTTACGATTCGGCCCGGCCTCTGGTTATGCTGAACCCCGGCGGGGCATTCGGGCCCAGCAAGCTTTGGCCCATGGATCGCTACGCCGCGCTGGCCGACGCGTTAATCGACCGTCACGACGCGCAGATCATCATCAACGCCGCCCCGAACGAGCGGCAGGCCGTCGCCGCCGTCGCCAAAGCGATGAAGCATCAGCCGTTGCTGGACTTCGCCGAACGCGACAATTCCATCGCGCTGCTCAAGAGCCTCATGCAGCGATGCCGACTGTTGGTTACCAACGATACCGGCACCCGGCACATCGCCGTAGCCCTGGGGATCGACGCGGTAACGATTTTCGGCAGCACCGATCCGAACTGGACGACGCTGGATTGTCCGCGCGAGCGGCTTGTGCAGTTGGATGTGCCGTGCGGGCCTTGCCAGCAGAAGCACTGCCCGCTGCCGCCCGGCCCGGAGTATCACCAATGTCTTGAGAAGCTGAACGTCGCCACGGTACTCGCAGCGGCGGAGGAATTGCTTGCCGGCAACGCGGAGGTGCGAAAATGACCCCGCTGAACGATAAGACACTCGACCCAGCCGTCGACGAATTCGTCCGGCAACAGGGGCTGGATACCGTCGTCGGAGCGTTCGCGTATGAAGGCGGCGACGACCTGTCCAAGCCCGGCCTGGGCCACCGCCGCCGCACACGGCTGAGCTTTACCGATTCGCAAGGCAGCGGTCGGGAAATGTACATGAAACGCTACGCCCCCCTGCCGCTTGCGCGACGGCTGAGGCGGTTTTTCACCGGCAGGGCAAGCCAAAGCGAAGCCCGGACGGAATTCGAGAACATCCGGGCAGTTCGCCTTGCCGGCGTACCAACCATGCGGGAAATAGTCTACGGCGTGGAGAAAGATTTGCTCGGCGTGAAGCGGAGTTATATTATCGTCGGGGCAGTGCCCGGCGACGCGCTCGAACGCGTCGGCGAGGAATTCGTCAGCCGTCGCGACGCCGACCTGGATGAACTTACCGACAGGCTGGTGAAACTTGTCCGCCGACTTCACGAGGCGGGGTTCGTGCATCGCGACCTGTACGCAGCCCATATTTTCCTCCACGAGCACAGCGGCGGATTCGACCTGAACCTCATAGACCTTGCCCGGATATTCAAGCCCAGCCTGCGGAAATTTCGCTGGCGGGTCAAAGACCTTGCCCAGTTGAAATATTCCATGCCGCGGCTGTGGGTTGAGCGGTGCTGGGAGCGATTCCTGGCTGGCTATCTCAATACGGAAAACCGGGCGGCCCTCGGCTGCTGGGAGCGTGCGATTTCGGCAAAAGTGCGGCGAATGCAGCGGCGCGACGAGCGGAAGGCCCGCAAGGCCGGGCGAAAGGAGGGTTCGTGAAAATTGCATTGATAATCGAGGGCATGGACCCCAGCCGCGGCGGCAGGGAAACTTCCACCGCCCAGATAGCCACCGCCCTTGCGAAGCGAGGCCATGCGGTAACCGTCCTCTGCCAGTCCGGCTGTTGGGATGAGCCATCCGTGGAGCTTCGCCAGTTGGGCAAAACCGGCCTTGATCGGACCGGGAGGCTCAGGCGGTTTATCGTAAACGTGCAGGAAGCTGTCGCGGAGGGGAAATTCGACGTAACCCACGCCATGTTGCCCGTTCCCGGCGTTGACATTTACCAGCCGCGTGGCGGAACCGTTCCTGCCCAGCGGCAGGCATCGCGGCGGAGGCGGAACCTGCCCGGGAAAATCCTCTCGAAACTGGGAGACAGCCTGAACAGCCACCGGCGATACATGGCCCAACTGGAACGGACGGTCGCCCACGATCAACACACAATCTGCCTGGCCGGCAGCGGAATGGTCGCCCGCGAATTCGAGCGATATTACCGCCGGAGCAAAAATGTCCGCGTCGTGTTCAACGCCGTGGATATTCCGAACATCTCGGACGGCCAGCGTAACCTGTGGCGGCAGCAGAGTCGTTGGGGTATCGGAGCCGGGCCGGACGACGTGGTGTTTCTGACCATCGCGAAAAACTTCGAACTTAAGGGCGTCGAACAGACGATATCCGCATTCGCCCGGTGGCGGCAGAGCAAGCCCGGCTCAGCCGGCAGCCATCTCGTAATTATCGGGCGGAAAGAATTTCAGCACTACAACACCATTGCCGCAAAGCAGAAGCTTGGTGAATCCGTCCACTTCCTTCCGCCGATGGGCGATGTCTTCCACTGGTACGCCGCCACAGACGTTTGCGTGCTGCTGAGCTGGTACGACGCGTGCAGTCGCGTTGTGCTGGAAGCGGCGCGGTGGGGCATCCCATCGATTACGACCGCGTTCAACGGTGCGGCTGAGGTTCTCGATACCGGTGGTGGCGAGATCGTAGAAGGCCCGGACGACATCGACGGCGTCGTCGAGGCGATGGACAAATTGTCAAATCCTGCCTGGCGGGCAAAGGCAAAGCAGGCGTGTCTGGCCCAAGCCGACGACCTGTCCATGGCAAGACAAATTGACGAACTGGAAACAATCTATCAGGAAATCGCGGCAAGATGATTATAGAGAATCCCGTTATCTGGTTTACCGTTTTTCCGGTGCTGGCGTACATCATCGGGGCTACGCCGTTTGGCGTGATTATCGCCAGAGTACACGGCGTGGATTTACGCAAAGTCGGTAGCGGCAACGTGGGGGCGACCAACGTCGGGCGGACGGTCGGACGAAAATGGGGGTATTTCTGTTTCCTGCTGGACCTGACCAAGGGATTTGTCCCGACGCTGCTTGCCGGGCTGAGCATCGGCGCCGCGGGCGAGGCATTGCCACCGGACGGCCTGCGCCAGGGGGCATGGCTGGCGGTGGGAGCAGCCTGCATTCTGGGGCACGTCTTTAACTTCTGGCTGAAATTCCGCGGCGGCAAAGGTGTCGCCACCGCCCTGGGCGTAGTGCTGGGGATGTTCCCGTATTTCACCGGCTGCGGAGTCAGCGCGTTTATCGTCTGGATTGTCGTCGTGCGAATCAGCCGTTACGTTTCCCTGGCGAGCATCGTAGCGGCGGCGGCGTTTCTGCCGTTGTTCGTCGTCTGGAACGGACTGCTGCTCGGCTGGGGCCAGGTGCCGGGCCTCTGGCCGATGGGCACCTTCGCGGCGGTCATGGCTGGGCTTATCATCTTTTTGCATCGCGGCAACATCCGCCGACTGCTAGCCGGCGAGGAAAACAAAATCGGCGGGGATAAGACGAAACCGCAAAATCCCACCCCAAAACCTTGACAAACCGGGACGATTGAACATGCTACTGATATGGCATGGACGGAGACATATTTCGGAGAGGTGTTAGGTTCGCCGACAGTGATAATTGTGATGTTGGCCGGGTTGGGACTGGTTGGTTGGATTATCGTCGGTTTCAACCGGCTGGTGCGCGACCGGGCGTTGCTGCGGGAGGGCTGGAGCGGCATCGACGTGCAATTGAAGCGTCGCCACAATCTTGTGCCGGCCCTGCTGGAATGTGTCAAGGGTTACGCCGCACACGAGAAAAACCTCCTGCTCCGTGTAACGGAATTACGCTCAGCCGACCAGCAGACCGATTCCCGCCAGAATCGCAGAGAGGTCGAAAACGCCCTGACCGATCAGATCAAGCAGCTTTTTGCGGTCGCCGAAGACTACCCCGACATCAAGGCAGATCGAAACTTCATTCATCTGCAGGAGCAACTTGCTGAAATTGAAGATCAGATACAGTACGCCCGTCGGTACTACAACGGTGCGGTACGAAACTATAATATCCGCGTGGCGAGCTTTCCGTCGAATTGCGTAGCAAAAATATTCGGCTTTCGGCGGGAGGAATTTTTCGAAATCGAGATCGCCACGGAGCGAAATGCATCAGTTGTGGAGATATAAATATGACATATCGGACAATTCTATTGGCGGTAACGGTGTTGTCGTTATCGACGGCAGCAAGCGCACAAGACTACGACGAACGGGTTCTGAGCTTCCACAGCGATATCGTCGTCAACAAGGATTCGTCGCTGACGGTAACGGAAACCATCCACGTTCTCGCCCTCGGTAAGAATATCAAGCGAGGTATATACCGGGATTTTCCTATAAAAAAGAATTCAGTCTGGTATCGCAAACAATACGGTTTTGAGGTACTGCAGGTATTGCGGGATGGCCGGCCTGAGCCGTACCACACTGAGTCTCGGGGCATAGACATTCGCGTCTATATCGGCAACAAAAAAATCCTGCTGAAGCCCGGCGAGTATACGTATACGCTGAAATACCGAACGACTAAACAGATTCGCTATTTCAATGACCACGACGAGTTGTACTGGAATGTCAACGGCACGGGGTGGGAATTTCCGATCGACCAGATTTCGGCTACGGTTCATCTACCGTCCGGCGTCCAGCCTATCGGGAAACTGGAAGGCTACACCGGAACATCTGGCCAAAAAGGCCAAAGCTTCCGCGCACGGGTATCTCCCAACGGTACGGTGGAGTTCAGGACGACCCGCCCGTTCTTTCCCGGCGAGAATCTCAGCATCGTGGTATGTTTCCCAGCCGGTACGGTATATCAGCCGACCGGCGGCGCAAAATTCAACACGCTCCTGGCCGACAACCGCCATATCCTAGTCGCCGCGGGTGGGTTGGTGCTTGTGTGCGTTTACTTCATTCTTGCCTGGCTACGTGTCGGGCGTGACCCGGCGAAAGGAATTATCTTCCCTCGGTTCGAGCCGCCTGACGGTATCAGCCCCGCCGCCGCGCGTTTCATCCGCAGGATGAAATCCGACACCAAATGCCTGGTTGCCAACGTCGTCAGCCTTGCCGTCAAGGGCCAACTCGAAATCTCCGATGAGTCAGGCAAGTACACCCTGACCCACACCCGTTCCGAAGGCAGCCGGAAATGTACGCAGGAGGAAAATCAGCTTCGGGACAAGTTGTTCTCCAAGGGGGACACTTTCGAGATGGAGCAGGCCAATCACAAGACACTTCAGGCCGCACAAAAAGCAATGAAAAAATATCTTCGCAACAATTACGAAAAGAGCAAAAAAGGTACAAAGCCTTATTTCGCGCGTAACACCGTTTGGGCTATAGTGGGAATGATACTGTCGGTGGCGGTGTTCGTTGGCGCGAGCATCGGTAGCGGGGTTGACGCAACGGCCATGAGTTTGCTGTTTATTATGGTTTGGCTGGGGGGATGGTCCTTCGCCGTGTTCTCCATGACGCGGGCGAATATCGCGCTGTGGTGTAGCACTCGCGGCAGGGCCAAGAATATTGCCATTGCGGTGGTGTGCACCTTGTTTTCGGTTCCTTTTCTAATCGGGGAGTGCATCGCTATCGGATTTATGGCGATGACAGGTACAGTGTGGATGGTCGCGATTGTTTTGCTGATAGTGGCAACAAACCTGCTTTTTATCCATTGGCTCAAGCAGCCAACCGTTATCGGACGGGAAGTGATGAATCAGATTGACGGCTTTAAGATGTATCTCGGTACGGCAGAGCGAGACCGCCTGGAAACTGCCGGCCAGCCCGATCCCACGCCGCAATTGTTCGAGCAATATCTTCCCTACGCCATTGCCCTGGACGAGGAAACCGCCTGGACCCGGCAGTTCGAGAGCGTGCTGGCTGCTGCGGCAGTCGGGGCCGTCAGTTATCAGCCGGGATGGTATCACGGTTCGTCATTCTCGGCTATGGGCGCGGGAGGTTTTGCCTCGTCGTTTAGCAGCAGCGTAACCGGGGCGATGAGTTCACCTTCATCGTCCGGTTCCGGTGGTGGCGGATCGTCCGGCGGCGGTGGCGGAGGAGGTGGAGGCGGCGGTTGGTGAGAAGGCTGCCTTTGTTTCAATGTCATATCTACCCACGGATTTATGGGTACGATGCCCGGGACGCTTCCCCTGTTTTGTGTTTTTTAAAAGATTCCGACACCATAGAATGGCTGCGGTGTTGTCTGTAGGAGTGCATTAACATTTTTTACCTATCGACAGGAGCCCTGCATTGACAGAACAAGCCAATTCCTCGCTGGCGGCGAAAATCGACCGTCTGAACCGGAATTTCTTTATCGGCGAAGACGGGACAAACTATGGCGGATACTACGACTACTGCATGAAATTTCTCCACATGGTGGACCAGTTGCAGGAGAACCGGGTTCCGGAGATCGATATGTCCGGCATCGACAAGGGGATGAAGGTTCCCCGCACCGGCACGCTCAAGAGCGCCGGAGCGACACTCCTGCCGTTTTACGAAGGGCCTTACTTTCGCGGCGGACTCGACTGGCGGAACGTGCTTCCGGGTTCCGCCGTTCCGGGAATCATTTTCGCCCAGGCGAGTAAGATAACCAACTCCAATCTCGCGACCTGCAAGTACGGCGGGCGAGCTAGCGAATTGGAAGTTCGCATGTCGGCGACAATGGCCAGCCTGGTCGGGTTCGACTCGACGAAGTCGGCGGGCATTTTCACCGAAGCCGGAACAAAGGCGAATCTCTACGGATACACCCTCGGGCTGAGAAAAGCGATCCCCGACGTTGCCAGGACGGGTATTGTCGGCTTGAAGAATAAAATCTGCTTCATCAATTCACAAGCTGGGCATTTTTCGAACCTGACCAACCTGGCATTGATGGGCGTTGGAACCGACAACGTAATATCCATTCCCGCGGATGAAAATACGAGCATCGACCTGGCCGTTCTCGAGGAAACACTCGAAAAACTGCACTCCGAGGGAACAATTGTTCCGACAATCCTGCTGACAGCCGGCACGACCGACACGTTCGGGGTTGACGACGTAAAGGCTGTCAGTGAAATGCGGGATCGTATTTTCGCCGACTGTTCATATAGCCCGCACATCCACGTCGACGCGGCTATCGGGTGGGCGATGATCTTCTTCAACGACTACAATTTCGACGAAAACATCCACGACTTCGACGAGTGGACGCTTTCGGCGCTGCGTAGCCGCCAGGAACTCTTCAGGAACCTGCGATACGGGAATTCGATTACGCTGGACTTCCACAAGACCGGCTACGCGCCGTACAATTCGAGCATGGTGTTGATACGCGATCGCGAGGACCTGGCGGCTTTGAGGTGGCAGGCGGATTTCTTCAGGTATTTCAATCCCGAGGAGATGGAAATCGCTCCCGTCCAGTATACGTTCGAATGTACGCGAAACCCCGATACGGTCTTCTCCATCGCCGGGAATATACTCTCGCTCGGCGTCGAGGGATACCAGTTGTGCCTCGGCTGGGTGATACAGGTTTCCAATTATCTGCGCAGGCGGCTGATGGACCTCAAGCATGTTGGCGTTGTCAACCCAGCCAATAACGGTTTCAGCACGGTTTTTCGTGTCTATCCTATCGGCGTGGACGGACAGGCTGAACTGCAGCGAGAATTGTCGGACCCGGATTACAGGTCTAAATTCGACTCGAACACGGACTACACGAAAGGGCTGTTCGATTTTCGAAATCGTCGCCAGACGACGGACGATCCGAAGCTGGACTGGATAAGCGCCGGCAGTTGGCTTGAATACGACCGTTCCGTCGAAGTGCCCGCCTGGAAGGCCTACCTCCTCAACCCGCGTGTATTGTACGAGGACGTCGACCGATTCATCGAAGACATCGAAAAACTCGACCGAAAATACGAAGCCACCATGGGTGGTATCAAGATTTAATTTCCGTCGCCTCGATGATTTGGCTTGCGTGTTTTTTGCCTATTATTTTCCATCGTCCCCACATGAATACCAGCATGAACAGGATTCCCTGCACCACGTTCGAGGCTGCATACGCGAACCATACGCCCGCGATGCTCTGCCAGGCGGTTGCGAACCCGTATGCCATCGGGATGCGAATCGCCAGCATAGCCACCGCCGTAATCAGCATCGGCCAAAACGTATCCCCCGCTCCGTTCATCGCCCGCCCTAGCGCCATCGCAATTGCGATAAACACGAACGTCGCCCCCATCCATCGCATAAATTCCACGCCGATGGCTACGACTCCGCCTTCATTGTTGAAAGCGGCAATGAGAGGTTCGGCAAAAACGATAAAGGCGATTCCAACCAC
>JAIORC010000091.1 GCA_021108335.1 Phycisphaerae bacterium | reverse complement strand
CGCAACCCGTAGCAATGACCGGAATCCTCAACGATCTGGGCTGCTCCAACGTCCACATCCCGAACCCCGGAGACGTCTTCGAACTGTAGTGAACCTCTAATAGGGAACTCTAAATGATGGGTGGCATGGCTTGCTTGCAAGCCATGTGTTTTTCGCACAATGGGATACATGGCGCTGGGTGGCACAGGTTTGTAACCTGTGCGAATTCCCACGATGTCGGGTGGCATGGCGACACCGCGTTTTTTGCGGGGTCGCCATGAAAGACCGATTCACAATTTCTGCGATATCCTTCCTCAAGACAACCCAACATTTACAATTTCTACGCGATCCCTTCATGGCGACCCCTGCGGTGTCGCCATGCCACCCAATGCGTTTTTTTACCACATGCCTTTGCAAACAGAAACAGGGCTATCCGCCATCGTGTGTCTATCCTTCATGGCCACCCGACATTTTTTTCTGGGCCGCTCTCCATGACGACCAAACATTGCTCTTGTATCTTTCCGGGGTTGGAAGATAAAATCGGGTTTATCATGATGCGGATTTTCATTATCTCGTGCGTTGCGTTTCTGGTGGTGGTGCTTTCGGGCTGCACGCCGGTGTCGCCGGCCAAGCCGGTGCAACTGGACACTGCCGGCGTGGAACCGTCCGCCGACGTCGCCGATTTGAAATTGGTGCTGAAAAAGGCCGTTACCGAAAACGGCTATCTGAAGCTGGACGATTTCCCCGCCGTCGCGAAGTCGCTGGAGCAACAGTTGAAGCTCTTAGCCGTTACAGGCCCGGACGCTACGCCCAAGCTCTACCCAACCGCCGCTGACCGCCTTGCCTACTGGTACAACGCCCGGATGGCCTGGTCGATCAAGCTGGCGGTGCTGCGACACAAGCAAAAGGCCGACAACCCCGCGTCACTAGGCACCAAGGCTTTCCCGCTGGACGGTAAGCAGATGACGCTCGCGAAAATCGACGCGCTGCTCGAAAAGCAATTCGGCTCGTCCGCGGTGATCGCCGCTCCCGGCATGGACCTCCGCCGGGCAGCCCTGCCGCAAACCGTCTTCATACCCAAAACCGTACAAAAGCAAATCCCAAAACGGTTCGCCGCCTTCGTAGTCGCCCCCGACCGGTTCATCGTGGACGTCGAAACCCAGACGGTGCGGTTCCCCCCGGTAATCTGGAAATTCCGCCGCAACATTCTGGACAAGTACATCAAACAGTACGGGAAGGTTCAGCCGACACTGACGACCGCACTGCTGCCACACGTAAAAGGCTCCGCCATCCGCCGCCTCCAAAACGCCATAGGCTACAAATGCGCAGAAGACAACCAATCAGGAAAACTGGCGATAATCGAATAACGGGTGCCATGCTTCTGCTCGCAGAAGCATGCGTTTTGGGTGGCGCGACTCCCGGATGCTCGGTTTTGTAGGGTGGGTGCTTGCACCCACGCAGTGGCCCGGGAATATTCTGTACGGAAAAACACATGGCTTGCAAGCAAGCCATGACCCATCAATGAATAGTTGCAGCAATTCGGTTGAAAAGCTTTTGCTTTAGGTCCTCGGCTGATTCGTAAACAATATGGTTGTACTGCCGAGTGTCGAAATGCAATTTTTCGACATCATCTTTTTGCACCAGCCAGATAACTGGAAGGCCGAGCCCCATCGCTAATCCCGCCTCAAAGTAAACACCGCCACGCTGTCCGGTGAAGTCGGAAATAACGAACCGGCTCTTACGAATCTCCGCAACAATCTCGTCGCAAATCTTGTTGTTATGCTCCACGTTATCAATCCGCTTACACTCATATCCAGCATCTTTGACGGCAGATTGGATTCCCTTTTCATAGAATTCGTCCATCTTTGAGTCGAACCACATGGCTATGAAAACCTGCCGGGACTCCCGCCCAACTTTTGGCAATTCCTCGATGCGTTTCCAACCTGCGGGCGTTATATTGAACGCAGCCGCTTTGGGAGTAAAGTTGATTTCGCGAATCACACCCATTTGCCCCATGAATTTCAACTGGAGAGCCAGGTTTGGTTCTGGGCAGAATAGCAAAAATGCAAGGTTCCCAGGTTTGGGGTTGATGTTGTCCATCGGATGTTGTACGAGATGCGACAGGTTCAGCAAAGCCCGGTTGATTATTTGTGTCGCGGTAGGAAACTCCGACAGAAGAACGTCAACTCGCCACGCTTGTGCCAAGTGTTTATCTATGTCGCGTGTTCCTATCTTGATATTGTTGTCGAAGATTCCCCACAACCCTTCCTCACCCCGCAACCTGCGCTCGCGGATAACGCAGGCCAAGCGGAAAGCCTTGTCTCTGTCGCGTTTAAGCTCATTCTCCACAAATGTCCCAATAACGAACCGATCGCAGGCTGGACATATATAAATAGGCATATCGTAGGTCTTGTGGTTTATATGCGTAAACCCGCTCCGCTCAGCCTTCTCATTGCCGCATAATACACATGATGTAATTTCCATAAAAGAAGGCTATCGCCTTCTTTCCGCCGGGTCAAGACCCGGCCTACAAAAAACGGGTAAAAACAGGAACTATGCCACCCAACCTCGGTACGGAAAAACACATGGCTTGCAAGCAAGCCATGCCACCCAAATCATTCTCTGGTTCCCATTCCCCGGCTTGCCCTTGGGGTTCCTGTTTTTCCCCGGTTCCTGGTTCCTGTTTTACCGGTTCCCGTTTTTACAGGAATTTTCGGGAGGTGTGGTTGCTGCGTTCTTCGAACATGTTGTAGAAGGTGCGGGGGTCGTAGAGTTTCCATTCGACCGGGCGGAAGAATTCCATAGGCCCTGCCTCACGGATGGTTTTGACCTGGGCTTCGATCTGCTTCTGGCTTTTGAAATCGAGGATGCTCTTGAGTTTCTTTTCGAACATAGCCTCGGATGCGAGCAGCCGCAACTTCGGCGGGGTTGGGAAGTCGCAGTAAACCGCCATTTCGTGGACGTAGGGAACGACGGGCAGTTTTTTGCCCAGCTCCGGCCAAATCGCGCCGCTGGCGTGATAGAGGCTGATCATCATCTCGCTGTAGGTTATGCGGTGGTCCGGGTGCAGGTCGGAATCGGTGGGCAGAAACACCTGCGTCGGGCGAATGTCGCGAAGCAGTTTGGTAAAGGCGTTCTGCATGCCGGTATGCCCCTCGAAAACCGCGGGATCGCCGGCCACGACAGGCCGCCGACCGACAAAATTCGCCAACTGGCAGTCGGGAAAGTCCAGCCAATGCACGTTGGCCTTTTTGACGCCAAGCGTGCGGAACGACTGGTAAGTCTCGGCCCGCCGTATCGCGGCAATCGTGTCTTTTTCCTTCAGCGAACAATAACCGGCGGCACCATCGGTAACAATGGCGATGTGGACGGGAACCTTTTCCTTCAGGGCAGCTAATATCATCAACGCCCCGCCGATAGCGACGTCGTCGTCGTGGGGGCTGACGAACAGGAAGCACTCCTTCTGGCTCTTCCAGTGCTTGGAAACGGACTGGAGGCTCGGGCCTACGCGGCGTTCTTCGCCCACCAGCCTCACGAATTCAAATTGCTGCTTCGCCATACGAATATCTCCCTGGATTACCAGATATTATTGCATCATTGTAAAATTGCAAAAATTCCGCCTCGCGGATAAGTACACAAGCTTCGGGCGGGCATCATAGTGTCATATCGCCCGAAATTGCAATAAACTTTTCCCCGAATGAAAATGTTGAAGACAAGCCTGGCAACGACAGGGAGAAATAAAAAAATACCAAAATGTCAAACGGGGTAATTTGCGGCGATATTCCCATAAAGGTAGTTCGTGAAAGTAAGGGGGAATGAATAAGCAGAACAAGGTGCATCCGACGACTGCCACGACTACCATATATAGTGGTTTACGACTGGCTTATGCCATGTCAAAAATCGCACAGGTCGTTTAACTTCAAGGGGTTGAAGAAAATTTTTCAATAATTTTTCGATTTCGTCATTTTTTATGTTGACACGGACGTTAAAGTTTCGCATTTTACACTTTATAAAACGTAAAAGCAGACCGCTGGGTTTATCTTCGAGGTTGACACAATGAAAGAGCTTGAATCATCTCATCGAACAACACCATCGTTGGGGCAGCCTCGTGCGGGTCGTTGGTCTGATGGGGTTCTTCGGCAAGGGGATGAGGACGACGGTCATTCTTCGGAGGCACCGGTGCGACGGCGGCGGATTCCCCGCAAGCTTTATCGTATCGGGGAGATTGTCGATTATTCCGGCGTCAGCCGGCAGACCATCCACAATTACACCATCATGGGCCTGATCCGCGAGTGCGACTGGACTCGCGGCGGGCATCGATTGTACGACGAAGAGGTTTTTGACAGGCTGGACAGTATCGCGGGATTCAAGGCCCAGCATAAAACATTGGGATTTATTCAAGAATTTTTCGCCAAACAGGACGCTGAAGCAGGCGGCTGAGGTTGTGTTTGGCGGTTGGCTTTTTTGACGGTCACGGAGGACCGGTTGAAAGAGAACCTGACAAATTGGATTCGCAGCATAACCGCGTCGGGCGGTATAGGCCGGGCGCGCGGTCTCGTGCCCGTAGTCAGCCTGCTCGTATTGGCCGGCATCGTGGCAGCGGTTCTCTATCATGCCCGCTCGGCTGACGAACCCAAGCCGGGCAACGCTGCGGTTGCATCTCCCGCGGCGGAAGACAATCCCCTTTCCGGTTTTACCCAGGCCGCCGGCAACTCGGACATCTGGCAGACGCAGTCGCAGCGATCCCGTCAGTGGCAGGTCGCGAAGATGGCTGGCCTGGGCAGGATGATCCGCCAATTCCCCGCGGTAAGCCAAGCAACGGTAATGTTTGAGCCGGGCCAAAAACGGCGGCTTGGTTCGGCGGGTGTTGCCCCGACGGCAGCGGTTCACGTTTCGCTCCAGCCGAACGCGATGATGAGCAGCCCCTTGCTTAACGCGATTGTCGACCTGGTTGCCGGCAGTATTCCCGGGCTGGACAAGACTGCGGTTTGCGTGGTGGACAGCAGCGGCCGAAGCTACCGCCCCAGCGACAGCCAACCCCTGCCGGGAGACCAGCGTCTCCGGCGGCAACAGATTACCGAGGCCCAGGCAGCCTATGCCCGGGAGATTCGCTCCGTGCTGGGACATTTGCCGGGCCTGTCCGTGCAAGTGAAAGTTGCGGATGATAATCAGACGTTGTGGTGTGAAAGTGTAACGATGGCTGTGCCTCGCAGTTATTTCACGCGGATTTACGAGCTTAGCGGTGCCGCCGGGGCTGGGCCTGAGCAGGCGGTCATGGACGCCCTGGTCGCTGAAGAGAAACAGCGGCTGGCTGAGCTGGCTGCCCGGATCGCGGGAATCGAATCAGCCGACGTGAACGTGGAATGGTTCTATGGCCTGCCGACGCCCTGCCCTGCCACCCACGACGCTGCCGTCGAATCGGCGGGGATTGCGGCTTGGTTTATTCTGCCGGCGGTGGCGGTGTGCGGACTTATCGGCGTGATTATCGCCTGGCGGATTGCCCGGCATCGCAGGCGGCTTGCCTGGGCGCGAGTGCGGGCGATGGCCCGGCGGCGTAAGGGCCGACCTTTTGCCCGCCAACAAGACGCCTGTCCGTTCGAGTCGCTCAAGAGGGCGAACATCGAAGATTTGATCCCCCTGTTGGCTGCGGAAGAGCCGGAGACGACCGCGCTGGTTTTGGCGCATCTAAGCCCGGCCCGTGCAGCCCGTGTGTTGACCGGTCTTGGCGGAAGCCGGCAGATCGAGGTTGCCCGGCAGATCGCCGAGTTGGATCGGATCGATCCGGCGATTCTTCGTCGGGCTGAGCAAAGGCTCTCGGCGAGGCTGGTTACGTCGCAGCGGCAGCGAAATCGCAAGCCCGGCGGGGTTACCACGGCTGCCCGTATTCTCGCCCATACCGGGCAGGCGGGTCGGAAAAAAGTATTGGAAGCTCTATCGCGGCAGCATCCGGAATTGGCTGAGACGATCAGTCGCCGGATTCTGGGGTTCGAGGACATCGCCGAGCTGCCGGCTGAGCGGTTGGCCCAGGCACTCGAGCCGCTGGGAAGCGAAGACCTTGCCCTGGCGTTGTGGACGGTGAATGAGCGATTGCAGGAAAAAATTCTCTCTGCTTTGCCGGCAGATCAGTGTCATCGCGTCCGCCGTCAGATGGAGAAAATCGGGCCGGTTCGCCTGACGCAGGTGGAGTCGGCCCAGCAGCAGGTTGTGGAAATGGTACGAAAATTTGAGACGCATCAGCTTGCCTGCGGAATCGGCAGCGAAAGCGAAATGTTAGCCTGAAAGGTGATGCCATGAACGAAAAGACAAATGATAACAGCGGAAACAACCGGCAGGTCAAGAGCAATTTCATGATTGCTTTGTTGCAGCTGCGGCTGGACGAGGAGACGGCCTGTCGGGAAATCTTCGACGCAGCCAAGGCGGCGCTGGATGAGATTCGCGTGAAAATCCACGCGTTCGACCAGGCCATCGCCGAGTGTCGTCGTGCAGCGGCAAAGTCGTTTGCCCAAGGCGACGATCCGGCTGGGCGCGGCAACTGGCGCGAGGTGCAGGGGCTGATCCTCCAGCGGGCCGGGCAGGTCGGCATGCTCGCCGACGCCAAGGCCAGGCTCGCCGCGGCGCAGGACGTGCTGGCTGAGGCAATGCAAAGTCGCAAAGCCCTCGGCGTGCTGCATGGCGAAGCGGAATCGCAAACTCCTCCGGCTGCCGTCCAAACGGACATGGGCACATACACAAACGTAATCCGGGAGAGCGGCTCCCGGGAAAACGCGATCACATAGACGCCGCTGCCGGGCAGGCAGCACAGGCTGAACACGGAAACCAGGGATGGTACAAGGGAAGCGACAACGGATAGCACTGACATTGATATGGCTGGTAGCCCTCTTCGGGTTCGCCGTCAGTGCCGCTCTTGCAGATTCGCCGGGTGGCGATTCGCCCCTGCCTCCCAGGGGTGGTTCCAATGACGTGTCTCCTGTAACCGGCTGGTGGCAGATGCTGGGAGCTATGGCTGTTGTGGTCGCACTGATTTTTGCCCTTCGCTGGATGCTCAAACGGCTCGGCCGGGTGCAGGGAATTCCCGGCCGAGCTGTATCCATTGAGGTGCTTTCGCGAGTAAATCTCACCGCCCGCCAGCAATTGGTGCTGGTTCGCATGGGCCGGCGGGTGCTGCTGATCGGCGCGGGGCCTCAATCCGCGACGACACTCAGCGAAGTAACCGACACCGAAGAAGCCGAAGAACTGCTCATCGCAGCCGGGGCGTCTGCGGAGACCTTCAAAAAAGCGCTCTCGCAAGCGGAATCGTCCGCTGCATCACCTGACACGTCGGCAGGAGGTGAGGCATGAACTTTCGCCGGCTGATGATGCTTTTGATTCTCGCGTCCGCGTCGCTCGCGTTTGCCGACGCCCCAGCCAGCCCGGCTGTTCAAGACGAAATCAAACCCGAAGCCAAACCCGTCGCGGCAAAAGCTATTGAAACCGCAGCTACGGACGCCGCCGGCAAAATCAGCGAGTCTCTGCCGAATGTCGAAACGCCCGAAGGTACGGCGTCGCTTATCAAGTGGATCGTGATAGCTACAGTCCTGTCCTTGGCTCCGGCGTTGGCGGTGATGGTTACGAGCTTCACGCGGATTATCGTGGTGCTGGGGCTGTTGCGTCAGGCGTTGGCTACGCCGCAGCTGCCGCCGAACCAGATACTCTTCGGCCTGGCGCTGCTGATGACGTTGGTGGTGATGGCGCCGGTGGCCCAGGACATTTACGCCGACGCCGTCGAGCCGTGGATGGACGGAAAAGTTACGCAGGACCAGGCGGTTACCGCCTGCGAGAGTCGCGTTCGAAAGTTCATGATCCGCCAGCTCGAAGCCGGCGGCAATACGGATTCCGTTTACATATTCCTGAACGAGGAAACCGCGGCGAAGGAAAAGCTCGCGTGGAAAGACGTGCCGACGTTTTCCCTTATCCCCGCGTTCGTGCTGGGCGAGTTGAAAATCGCCTTCATGATTGGCCTGCGGATTTTCCTGCCGTTCGTGATTATCGACATGCTGGTGGGATCGGTGCTGGTGTCGATGGGCATGCTGATGCTGCCGCCGGTACTTATCTCCCTGCCGTTCAAGTTGTTGATGTTCGTTCTGGCGGATGGCTGGACGCTGGTAGCCGGAACGCTGATGAGCAGTTTTTTGTAAGTTTGTAGCTGGTGAAAAATTTGGTAATTCGCGCCGTTTGCGGAATGCATGGCGCGGCAGTTTGGAAACGGTGAGAAAAAATGGACGCAACCGAAGCGATGGAACTGGTTCGAGGGGCAATCATGCTCCTGCTGGTGGTTTCGCTGCCGGTGTTGCTGACGATTTTGGTCATCGGCCTGATCGTAAGCGTCATGCAGGCGGTTACGCAGGTCGCCGATCCGACGTTGAGTTTCGTGCCGAAGATACTGGCTGTGCTGCTCGTGGCGATTGTCGCCGGACCTTGGATGGTCTCGATGATCGTGGACTTCAGCCGGTCGATGTTCACTTTACCGTAGGGTTAAAAATAAAAATGTATGAACGCATTAACGGAAACAGCCTGGGTTTTAACACTGCTGCTGGCGACCTGTCGGGTCGTCGGGGTGGTGGTGCTCGCCCCGCCGATGGGGCATGTTTCCGTGCCGCTGCGCCTGCGGGTGATGCTGGCTGCGGTTATCGGCCTGGCGGTTGTAGGCAGGTTAGCCGGGCCGATAGCGGTTCCGGCGACGGGGCTGGAACTAGCCGGGGCTGTGGGCGTGGAATTGCTGCTGGGCGCGACGCTCGGTTACGCGGTTCGGCTGATATTCGTCGGCGTGCAACTCGGAGCCGCCTACGCCGCACAGCAAGTCGGCATAGGCTTAGCCGACTCGATGAACCCCGGCGAGACGGACAGTTCCGGGCCGATCCGGCGGCTGTTCGAGCTGTTGGCGGTGGTGGTGTTCGTGCTGCTCGGCGGACATCTTGCGGTTGTCGGCGGACTGCTCCAGACATTCGACACGCTACCGCTGGCTGGTGCGATTCGCACAGCCGACCTGCTGCAAATGATAATAACGCTACTGGGCATGAGTTTCCTGCTGGCGATAAAAGTCGCTGCTCCGGTGCTGGTCGCCATGATTCTCGCGACAGTCGTGCTCGGACTGTTGCAGCGGGCAATGCCCCAGTGCAACGTCTTTACCATCGGGTTGCCGATCCGGGTAATCCTCGGATTGGTGATACTGGCTGGCGCGTTGATGCTGCTCGGGCCGTTGATGGAATCGGCAGGCAGCGCGACGCAACAAGTCCTTCAGCGGGCATTGGAGGGCGGACAATAACATGAGTCGATCAATGGCGAAAGACAACTCAGCCGACCGCACGCATCCGCCGACGCCGTTCAGGCTGGCTGAGGCCCGGCGGCAGGGCAACGTCGCCCGCAGCCCCGATGCGACGGCGACCGCTGCCGTGATCGCCGGAGTCGGCCTGCTGGCCTGGCTAGGCCCGGCGCTGCTGGACGAGGTGCGCCAAATGACGGCAGTGCTGCTGGACGGCCGGGGCGATCCAATGGCAGGCCCGTGGTCGCTTGGCACGGCGGCGTGGTCGGCGGGAGCGGGAATTCTGCTGCCGCTGGCGGGAATTGTCGGCGGGGTGTTGCTGGCGGTAGCGGCGACGGCCTTCCTGCAGGTCGGCCCACTATTTGCCGCCGAATCGATCAAGCCGAAGCTGTCGCGAATCAATCCCGCCGAGGGTATGCGGCGGATTTTTTCAAGCCGATCACTGGTGCGGGGTGGTTTCGCAATCGCACGAATAGCCGTCGTCGGATTCCTGGCGGCGGACTACCTGCGACAACGCGCGGACATGCTGCCAGCCTTCGTCGGCGGGGACGCCGCGGGAATCATGGCTGTCGCCGGCGGAGTTATTCGCCCGCTGGTGCTACGGCTGGCTGTCGCCCTGGGCGCAATCGCGCTGCTGGATTTGCTCTACCAGCGATGGCGGCACGCGGCGGATTTGAAAATTACGTACCGGCAGTGGAAAGAGGATATGAAGCAGGCAGAGGGCGACCCGGCGGTGCGTGCAAAGCGTCGTCGCCAGGCAAATCTCGCTGCCCAGCGAATAAGCGTTACCGTTCCGACTGCGACGCTCGTGATAGCCGGCACGGCTGGGGCAGCGGTGGCGCTGCGATATGACCAATCCATGCTGGCACCGCGTATCCTGGCCAAGGGTAACGGTCAGGACGCCGCCGACATCGTCGGCCTGGCTGAATCGGCTGGCGTGCCCGTCGTGATTCTGGACGAATTGGCAGCCGAGCTTTACAGGCGGTGTCGTCGCGGTCAGGCTGTTCCGGCGAACTGCTACGAAAACGTCGCCGCGGCGATGGTATCCGCCCGCAAATCGAAGGAGGCCCGCACGAATGAATAACGCACTGCCTTCCCTGAATTCGAATTTGACGCCGGCCCGGCGGATTCGCTCGTTGCTTGTACCGGTGCTGGCGGCTGCGATGATCTTTGTCGTGCTCGTTCCGCTGCCGCCGATGATAATGAGCATTCTGCTGGTAGCGAATATCACGCTGGCGGCGGTGATTTTCCTGACGACCATCTTCATCACCACGCCGCTGGAGTTCAGCGTATTTCCGTCGCTGCTGCTGGGAGCGACGATGTTTCGGCTGGTGTTGAACATCGCCACCACCCGGCTGATTCTCACTGCCGGCGAAAACGGCAGGAGCATCGCCGAGGCCCAGCACGCTGCCGGCGACGTCGTATGGACGTTCAGCCAGTTCGTCGCTGCCGGTTCGCTGCCGGTTGGCGTGATATTGTTCAGCATTCTGGCGGTTATCCAGTTCGTGGTGATTACCAAAGGCGCCAGCCGCATTTCCGAAGTGGCGGCACGGTTCGTGCTCGACGCCATGCCCGGCAAGCAGATGGCCATCGACGCGGACCTCAACGCCGGCATTATCGAGCAGGACGAAGCCCGCCGGCGACGCGGGGACATCACCAGCCGGGCTGATTTTTACGGGGCGATGGACGGTGCGTCGAAGTTCCTTCGCGGCGACGCGGTGGCTGCGGTGCTGATTACGCTGGTGAACATCTGCGGCGGGCTGTACGTGGGCATGGCGCAGTACGGCTGGGGCTGGGGGCAGACGGTCGGCCTGTTTACGCGACTGACAATCGGCGACGGCCTGGTTACGCAGGTGCCGGCGCTGCTGATTACGATTTCGGCTGCCCTGATGGTAACCCGCTCGACCGGCAAGACCAGCCTGGGCGATCAGATTATCGGGCAGTTGACCGCCAGGCCTATTGCACTGGTGGTAACGGCGGTGTTCTTGTTAGCCCTGACGCTGACCGCCCTGCCGGCGGTTCCGCTGGCGGTGCTGGCGGCTGGATGCCTGGCGACGGCATGGTGGCTTAAGCGCCGCGGCGAGCAAACTCCACAAGACGCCAAGCCTGCCGACGCCAACACGACTCAACACGATGAAATCCAGCGAATCATGACGGTTCAGCCGATGCAGATCGAATTGGGGTACGCACTTATCCGGCTGGCTGATTCCGAACAGGGCGGCGATCTGCTGGAGCGGATCAGCAACCTGCGTAGCCGCGTTGCCGGGCAACTGGGCCTGGTCATACCGCGAGTGGCTATTCGGGACAACATGCAGTTGAGGTCGCACAATTATTCAATCGGCATTCGCGGGGCGACCGTCGCGACGGGGCGCATTCAGCCGGGGCGGCTGTTCGCGACAGGCCCGGAAGAAAAACTGGGCGGCTTGGCAGGTCCGGCGGGGTTGTGCCCGACCACCGACGAGCCGGGCGTATGGATTCGCCGCGACGACTGCCCCAAGGCCCAGGAAATGGGACTGACGATTATCACGCCGGTGGAGATGATTCTCTCGCACCTGACCCAGACGGTGCGAAGGCATGCAGCCGAATTGCTGACGCGACAGAAAGCCGCTGAGATGCTGGAAGATTTGCGATCTTCAGCCGGCAGCCTGGTGGATGAAGTAACCGCGAAATGCTCGATCGGGCACGTTCAGCGGATTTTCCAACGGCTGCTCGCCGAGCGGGTTTCGATTCGAGACACCGAGGCTGTCCTCGAAGCGCTCTGCGAGGCGGCGGAGCGGACAGACCAGCTAAGCCGGCAGGTCGAGGCGATTCGCAAATCGATGGGGCGAACGATCTCGCAATCCTGTTGCAGCGAGTATGGGCGACTGTGGTGCGTAACGATTTCGGATGAACTGGCGGCTGCGGTTGCCGGCGAGGGCGAGTTGGATTCGCCGGGCGTTTTACCGTTCGAGGGCGATTTGCACGAACAGATTGTCCAGGCGATAGGCCAAGGCGTGCGGCAGTTGCGGCAGATGGGGCAAATGCCCGTCCTGCTGTGCAAGGCGGGCGTTCGCGTCGGGCTGCGACGGATTATCGCAGCCTCGATGCCGGAGGCAGCCGTCCTCAGCTACGACGAAATTGACTCGGTGGAGGTCAAGTCCATCGAACAGATATCGCTGCCAAGGCCCGTCGCGGAGCCGGCCTAGCAGGTTATGACAAGTAAATAGTATAAGTGCAGTTCCGACAGGGTATTAAATTTGTTGCTAAAAAGTTTGAATAAAGCCCTTTAGAAAACGGAATATGGAAGGAAAATTAAGATAGGTAATATACGCAATATAGGAAGATTTTGTCATATGTTTGCTTGTGCCTCAGGTGGTTCAAGCAGTGTGCCGAGACGGCACGAACTTACTTAACTTATTGTTTAGTAGAGTGTTACGGTCAAGGATGACCAATAAATTCAGGCAATGGAATGGAAGGAGCATGAGGAATGAAGAATGATCAAGGACGAGCGACGGCTGAGGAGGTACAGGGATGGTGGGCGAAGTTCAAGGCCGACGGGAACGAAAAGGCCCGTAATGCCCTTTTGGAGCATTATTTGCCCATCGTGAAGTACACGGCGGAACGATTGTCCAACAAGCTGCCGGATGAGGTGGAGGTGGACGACCTGATTTCTTCGGGCATTTTCGGTCTGCTGGACGCGGTCAAAGCCTTCGACGTGAACCGCGGCGTGAAGTTCGAGACCTATTGTGCCCAGCGTATTCGCGGAGCGATTCTGGATGAGTTGCGTTCGCTGGACTGGGTGCCGAGGCTGGTGCGCAGCCGGGCCAGTAAAGTCAACGCGGCGACCTCGAGCCTGGAGGCCCAGTTGGGTCGCAAGCCCAATGAGAAGGAACTGGCAAAGCAGATGCGTCTCTCGATGAAGGAATTTCACAAGGTTCATCGCGACTCCAGCGCGGCCAACTTCGTTTCCCTCAGCCGCAAGTGGTTCGAGACCGATTCGAACAAAGACGTGCGGGAAATCGACGTGCTGGAAGATCAAAACAGCGAGAATCCCTTCAGGACGGTTCAGCGGAAAGACCTGAAGGATTTGATTACCCGCGGGCTCAGCCGAGCTGAGCGCCTGATCGTGATACTCTACTATTTCGAAGAAATGACGATGAAGGAAATCGGCGAGACGCTGGACCTCTCCGAAAGCCGCGTCAGCCAGATGCACTCGGCTATTATGGATCGCCTGCGGGTGCAACTGGACAAACGCCAGAAAGAACTGCAAACAGTCTGATATCCGGCGAAAAGCCGGCGGCGATATTTTCGTCGCGTTTAAGACAACAAAATTCCATTGCCTGTGGAACAGCCGTGGCCGTCCTCTGGAGGGAGGGCCACGGCTGTTGTCTTGCGCGATTGCCGATGGGCAGGAAGTTGCTATAATGCCCGTAGTCGAAAGGATGAATAATATGCAATTTACGAAGATGCAGGGACTCGGGAACGATTACGTTTACGTCGATTGTTTCCGCGAGGACGTAGCGGACCCGGCGGCGGTTGCCGTCGAGGTCTCGGATCGTCATTTTGGTATCGGCAGCGACGGGTTGATTCTGATTCTGCCGAGCGAGGCTGCCGACGTGCGGATGCGGATGTTCAACGCCGACGGCTCCGAGGGGCAGATGTGCGGCAACGGTATCCGGTGCGTGGCGAAGTACGCTTATGATCACGGCCTGGCCGAGGTGAACCCAATTCGCGTGGAAACACTCAGCGGCATCAAGAGTATCGACCTTCAAATCGGCCCGGACGGAAAGGTCTCCGCCGCCTGCGTGGACATGGGCCAACCGATGCTTTCCCCGGCTGATATTCCCGCCCGGATCGAGGGAGATAAGATCGTCAACAGAACCATTACCGTGGACGGGCGGGATTACGAAATTACCTGCGTCTCGATGGGCAATCCGCACGCGATAATTTACGTGGACGACGTCGAGGCTGAGCCGGTGGAAACATTCGGCCCGTCCATAGAGTGTTGCGACCTCTTCCCGGATCGGATAAACGTGCATTTCGTGCAGATTCACTCGCCGGGCGAAGTAACGATGCGAACGTGGGAACGCGGCAGCGGAATTACGCTGGCCTGCGGAACCGGGGCGTCGGCGGTGTGCGTAGCCGGCGTGTTGACTGGACGAAACGAACGAAAAACGCTGGTGCATCTGCCCGGCGGCGACCTGAAAATCGAATGGCGGGAATCGGACGATCACGTCATGATGACAGGCCCGGCGGCAGAGGTTTTCAGCGGACAGTGGATTGGAAAATTACCGAAATAAGGGAGAAATGCGATGGCGGGAATATTTGGCATGATGGGTTTGGCTTACGGGGCAAGTGCTGCACACCGCGGCGACATAGCCAAGGCGAGTGCAGACTTAACGGCACTGAGCACTTCGAGAAAAGTCAGCAGTGTGCACGATGAGGTTGTTTACCTTGAGGAGCGGTTTGATAAGCTTTTGCTGGTAAACGCGGCCCTATGGGAACTGCTCAAGGAACGCACCAATTTAACCGAGGACGACCTGGTGGCAAAGGTTCAGGAGGTTGATCTGCAGGACGGCGTAGCCGACGGGAAAGTCACGAAAGTTATCAAAAAATGCCCCAAGTGCAACCGGACCATGTCGGCCCGCCATAATAAATGCCTCTACTGCGGCGCAGAGGAATTGAACAAAGGCGCGTTTGACGCAGTGTAGTACGCTCTACTTTCGATTTCCGTATTGGGGTTTTTTGTTGAAATCGTCGCTGTCGACGTTGCCGCCTGTGAGCACTTTACCGTGGATGACGATTTGCTCGGCGGAGACTGCCTTTCCTGATGTGGTTTCGACGGCGACTTTGAGGCAGTACATTCGCGGGTCGCCGACGGCTACGTCGAATTTTTGCGGCATGGCGGAGGTGAGGTATTTCAGCACGCGGTCTTTTCTGCGGCCCAGTATGCTGTCGTACGGGCCTGTCATTCCCACGTCGGAGATGAATGCA
>JAIORC010000283.1 GCA_021108335.1 Phycisphaerae bacterium | reverse complement strand
GGCGGCCAGGGATTCCAATCGTGGTTGAACCACGAGTCTTCCGGGCAGTAAAACACCTTCGGCTCGGACATCAAATCCGCGAGATAAAGATGACCAAACACCCAGTATTTGCCCCCTCCCCAAACCACATAGTTAAATTGCTTTGTGGATACGTAACCGACCGGCAGATAGCCGCGATACTCACTCGCGTATAAACCATATGCTATGGTTACATTATGCAGGTTGGAAGCGCAAACGGTACGCTTCGTCAGTTCCTTGGCACGATTGAGCGACGGCAGTAAAATAGACGCAAGCAGGGAGATGATGGCGATAACCACTAAAAGTTCAATAAGGGTAAAGCCGGAATTTTTACATTCACATTTGCCCGGTACTTGCGAAGGCGAAGGACTGTTCTCAGAGTGTAGTAAGTTCCACATGGCAACCTCATGGCTCCCTGGACTTTTCAAATGTATACGCTGGATTGCAGCCCGGATGTGTACCCGGGCTGCAACCCACACGAGATATCACGGCCGGTAATCAGTTGGCAGCGTCATCCGGCCGGGGAAAGGGCAAAGTTACTATTTCAGCCGCGTCTGCGACGGCGGATAAGCACACCCAGACCGCCAATACCCAGCAGCAACATCGTCGCCGGCTCGGGGGTATAGGTAATTGTCAACTTCGGCCGCAGGGTTGCAGTACTATATTCGCTGGACGCAAGGTAGTATCTGGAGTAGGCGGTACTGTCAGCTATGAATACAACCCCAGCGTTATCGCCATCCGCCCAACCCTGGACCACACTATTGGTAAGGGTCCAGTCAAACCACGTGCCTGTGGTATCAGAATCAAGCAACACTGTGTCCATTGCCGTGGCTGCGCGGTCAGTACCTGATACTCCACAGCCGTTCTGGCCGCCGTCCCAGGCGCTGCCTGTATACTGTTCGTAGTTCCAGCAGCTTGAACCGTTCTGGCTTGAGTTCCCGGTAATAGTGCCTTCCACCCAGTCCTTGTTGGCAGAGAGTATCTCATAGACACTGACGTTCTGATCAACGCTGTTGCTGTTATACGCATACAATTCAAGCTTAGCGCCGGTGATCGTTTTGCCGGCAAGACTACTGACGTCGAATCTCATGATAATATTGGCCGGCCCGCTGCTGCTTTGTACGACCTTCACATAGTCTTTTCCGCCATTATTGTAATCCTGATTAGCGACAGCTTCTTTACTCAGATAATTATCTTCGGTTCCGGCGTAGCTATCCAAGCCATCCTGGAAGATTTTCTCATCGGCATTCACGCCAGTGCCCACCAGCATTACCGCCACGGCTACAATACTTATAATCATTTTGAAATTCATAACATTCTCCTTTCGTTGTAGAATTCCGAATTTCATGGTTCTGTTTTTTTCGTCCATTGTTCTACTCCTTCGCGTTAGTTCCTTCAATTTAGCGTTTTCGCTGTCAAACACACTTTATCTTGTCGGGCTGCTGGCCCGGTCGTTTCACCTTCGATAAATTCGCAGGCATACTGGACATGAGATGTCGGCTCATCCGGATGCTTTATCCGGTTGAGCAGTTGTCGCACACCCGCAGCCCCTATCTGTTCAAACGGTGGGTGGGCACTGGTTACTCTCGGACAGCCCTCGCGCGGCGGCGTCAGGCCGCTGAAACCGGATATCGAGATATCCTCCGGTACCCGCAATCCTCGTGCAGTCAACCGGCTGTACAGGTCATACGCAAGTCCGTCATCGGCACAAACCCAAGCCGTAACGCCCTGCCGCAGGTGCTCCATGACAGCGTCGGCCAGACCGTTCTTATCGAGATACGGCTCCAGGATATTGAGTTCCGCCGACGGGTTACGTGGAATACCAAATCGCTTCAACGCCCGCATATAACCGGCAAAGCGGGGAAACAGCCATGATTCCCCACGCGCTGTTGACAAAAATCCGAACTGCCTGTGCCCCAGGCTGTGCAGATGTTTCACTATCATGCCGACACCTTCGGAATGGTCATTACCGATGCAGTCGACCCCTATATCCAGATGCGAGTTTACAAGTGTTACGCAAGGCTGCACGTTGGCCAGATCGCGGACAATTTCGTGCGGCCAATCATAAATCAATATGAGACCAGATAAAATTCCCGCTTGTAATGCCGGAAACTGAGATTGCAGGTCGGAAATCTGCTGGTAACTCTCCATCGGCATGAAGTGCGTAGCCAGAACGACATTCTCCTTAGCCGCTGCCGCACTGATGCCGCCAAGCATGTGGTAAGCAGCCACGCTGGCATCCTGCCGGGCATCCTCGGACCAACGGACCAACACGCCAAGCGTAACAAGCTTTTTCTGGCCTAAGTCCTTATTGCGGCGCAAGTTACCCGGATGATACCCCATCTTCGAGGCCAATTCCACTACCCTCTTGCGCGTCTTGGGGTGGATGTCGGGATGGCCATGCAGGCACCGCGACACCGTAGTTATCGAGACATCCAACTTCTCGGCAATTTGTTTCTGGCTGACTACCATAGTGCCCCCATTATATCCGCGAATAGTGAAAGATCAAGAAGTTTTTGCGTGAATTCTAAGAATATTTTCGCAAATCGGGACTATTTTCAGAAATAGCGGGGACAGGTACTGTTTTTTGTCGTATTTGTTCTGTTGACGGGTGGCACAGGTTTGCCCCAAAGGGGTTTGCAGCCCGTGCAAATTCCCACGATATCGGGTGGCATTTGGTTTGGGTGGCATGGCTTGCTTGCAAGCCATGTGTTTTTCCATTTCCCACAACATCGTGGGAATATGCATAAACCTGCTCTCGCGTGCGGGAAATTCAAAAGAAAAACGCCGGCGGCAAATTACGTACTGGAAGATATCCCCCCTACCCGGTAACCTGTGTGGGAACACATTGATCCCCGGAGCGATGGTAGCACAACGATGATAGCGAGAATTACAGGACGATTGGAGGAGGTGCGGACGACGTCGGTGCTGGTCGATGTCGGCGGCGGGATTTGGTACGAGGTTCTCGTGCCCGCCTGCGACGTGGGCCGGCTCAGCGGCAAGCTCGGCCAGGATGTCGTGCTGCACACCATCCACTATATCGAGGGCGACCCGTCGCGTGGGCAGGTAACGCCCCGGCTGATTGGATTCCTCGGCGAGACGGATCGTGACTTCTTCACCGCGTTCACGAAGGTCAAAGGCATCGGCGTTCGCAAAGCCCTGCGCGCGCTGGTTCGCCCGGTCGCGGAAATCGCAGCCGCCATCGAAGCCAAGGACGCCAAAATGCTGGTCGCCCTGCCGGAAGTCGGCAAACGCACCGCCGAGACCATCATCGCCGAACTGCACGGCAAAATGGACGAATTCGCCGGCGAAGTTACCGCTACCGAGGCTGCGGAGCTGTCCGAACCCGGCACAGAGGCGGTGGCGGTGCTGATCCAGCTCGGCGAAAAACGCCCCGACGCCGTAGCGCTGGTCGAACGGATATTGGCAGTGGCCCCGGAACTCCAGACGCCCGAAGATATCATTCAGCAGGCATACAAACTCAAAGCCGGTGGCATGTGAAAGCAATAATTGCCCCTCAACCATCCAGCAGATGGTGGCACAGGTTTGTAACTTGTGCTACGCTACGGCCACAGGTTGCAAACCTGTGCCACCGCTAAACGATAACGGATTCCGAATTACGAGATTATGGCACGAGAAAAGATAATTTCATCGCAGAGTACCGGCGGCGACGACGAAAATTTCAACACCGCCCTGCGCCCGCAGACCATTGACGAGTGCATCGGCACGGGCGATCTGCTGGATAAACTGAAGATTTCCATAACTGCCGCCCGGCAGCGCAGCGAGCCGATGGAACACGTGTTGCTGCATGGCCCGCCGGGGCTGGGCAAGACCACCCTGGCGTATGTAATCGCCCACGAGATGGGCGCGAACATCAAGGTAACGTCCGGGCCGGCATTGACCAAAGCCGGCGACCTGATCGGCATTTTGACGAATCTCGATCATCGCGACGTGCTGTTCATCGACGAGATCCACCGCCTCAGCCCAGCGGTCGAGGAATACATTTATCCGGCGATGGAAGACTACAAGGTGGACTTCGTGGTCGATTCCGGCATGCACAGCCGCACGATCAACCTGCCGCTCAAGCCGTTCACGCTGATCGGCGCGACAACGCGGGCCGGCCTGCTGAGTCCGCCGATGCGAACGCGTTTCGGCATTAACCATAACCTGAAATTCTGGAGCGAAGAAGACCTGCTGGAGCGCAGCCGCATGTCGGCGGAGATGCTGAAAATCGGCTACGACGAAGCCGCCCTGCAACTGCTGGCTACCCGCGCGCGTGGAACGCCCCGCATCGCCAACCGCCTGCTCCGCCGCTGCCGCGACTACGCGCAGGTAAAAGGCGACGGCAAGCTGACCCGCCCCGTCGTTGAGGCTGCGCTGCAACTCGAAGGCATCGACGAACTCGGCCTGGACGATCTAGATCGGCGGTTCCTGCGGACGATTATCGACGTGTACAAAGGCGGGCCGGTCGGCATCGAAGCCGTCGCCGCCACCCTCGGCGAAGAAACCGACACGCTCGTTGACGTCGTCGAACCATTCCTGCTCCAGACGGGCATGCTGGCCCGCACACGGCGAGGCCGGCAGCTCACCGCAAAGGCCGCCCAGCATCTCGGCGTGGATTTCCTGCCGGAACAGCAGGACGGCAACCTCTTCGAGCAAATCGAAGACAACCGCGAATAGAATCCGTTTCAAGCAACATTGGTAATTTCTACGCCATCCCTCATGGCGACCCCTGCGGTGTCGCCATGCCACCCTGGATTTTTTTGTTTACTCGTTTTTGGGTGACATGGTCCCCAGGGGACCATGTGTTTTTCCGGTTCCCGCATGGTACCCAACTTTTCCCCGATTCCTGTTTCCCGCTTTTCCCCGGTTCCCGTTTTACCGGTTCCCGGTTCCTGTTGTTTGACATTCGCACGGTGTGGCGATTACAATTCGGTTATGAGCACTTCCAGAGAAATATTGCGTTTTACGGTGCTGACGGGTTTGTGTCTGTGGGTTGCCGCTTTGGCGACGGCGGATGGAAAAACCGCCACGGCTAGCGAAGCTGCCGGCGACACCAAGACTACCAAAGCCGCCGAAACGGCCAGCCCCAAGACCGTCAAGACTACCAAAGTAGTCAAGCCTGCCGAAAAGAGCGAAGTAACCAAAAAAACTAAGCCCACCGACGCTGCCGCCAAGTCCGACGATGCTCTTGAAATTATCGAGAAGAGTCTGGAATTTACCCACCGCGAGAAGCAATTGCTGCTGAAGATCAATGACAGCTCGGAATCGGTGGAGGAGAACGGCTTTTACATGATGATGCAAAAGGTTTCGGCCTTTCCCAAATTGCCGGCGGAAGAACTGAACCTGCTGGACCTCGTAGCCGTCAGGAAACTCATGCGATTTCCGGATCGATACCGCTATCAGCCGGTGCGGCTGAACATCCGGGTCTACGCCGTTACCGAATTAACGGTGGATAATCGCATGATGTCCTCTTCGCCATACTGGCCGAGCGACAAACCGATGTATCTGATCCACGGTACGAACGCGGATATTAAAGATAAAGCAAGCGAACCGGTAATCATCTATTCCGCCACGCCGCCGCCGGACCTCCCGGCTCATGCCGTCAAAATAGACGAATACCGCACGGAATACAGGGACTACAACAACATAAAAAGCCCGCAGTACACAATCGCAGCGGTGTTTTACAAGCACAAACGGGAGCTTGACAAGGCAAAGAAACAGGTACGCGAATATCCCGTCCTGCTTGCCTGGCAGATGGAGAGAAAAAAAGTCGCCTTAGCCAACAAGTCCACTGCCGATAACCTCCTCAAGATGATTGGTGCATTGGTGGCGTTAGGGCTTATCGTGGCGTTCCTGATGGTCAAGCGGCACATCGCAAAGAAGAAACGATCGCAGAGGGACATGACGTTCGGGGACTACGTGCCCTTACGAGACCTTGAAGAGGACGAAGAAGAGGAACTCGAAGACACCGCCGTCGATCCCGACCTCACCGCCGCGGCTGCCGCCTACCGCAAAGAACACGGCATGGGCGAATAATACGATGACCGATACGGAACGAACCATTACGATAGACCTTGGCAAGCGGAGTTACGATGTCCGCATAGGCCCGGGGATGATCCAGCGGGTCGCCCAGGCTGCCCAAAGCCTTTCGGCCCGGCAGGCGGTCGTCATCAGCGAGACGAACGTCGGCCCGCTTTACGCCACGAAGCTGCTGGAGAGCCTCAACGCATACGGCCTGGACGCGACCGCGATTACCTTTCCCGCCGGTGAACCGAACAAAACTCTGCCGACGGCGGCAAAGCTGCTGGACGTCTGCCTCGAAAATACACCGCCCATCGACCGCGATACACTGATAATCGCCCTTGGCGGCGGTGTCGCCGGAGACATGGCCGGCTTCGTGGCTGCCGTCGCGCTGCGGGGACTGCGATGGCTGCAATGCCCCACCAGCCTACTTGCCGACGTGGACGCATCGGTCGGCGGAAAAACGGGCGTGGACCACCCTGCCGGCAAGAATCTCATCGGCGCGTTCCACCAGCCGGCCGGCGTGTTGATAGACACCGAAACCCTCCACACCCTGCCGCTGGCGGAACTCCGCAACGGCCTGGCTGAGTGCGTCAAGCACGCCGTCATCCGCGACGAGACGCTGCTGGATTTCCTGCGGCAACACAGCAAGACGCTGCTGGCGGTTCAAAGCGACGACCCGGCGAAGCTGGCGTTTGACGGCGAAGTGATGGTTGAATTGATCGCCCGAAACGTGGCGATAAAAGCAGCCGTCGTTGCCGCGGACGAGCGGGAGGCCGGCGTGCGGGCGCATTTGAATTACGGCCACACTATCGGGCACGCTATCGAGACGCATATCGGGTATGACAATATCCGCCACGGCGAGGCGGTGAGCCTGGGCATGGTCGCAGTCAATCATATCGCCGCAGCCCGGGGCATGCTTGACCCCGCCGTCGCCGACCGTGTAAAAGAGACGCTGGCTGGACTCGAACTGCCCGTAGCCGTCGGGCCGAACCCGCTGGACACCAACGAAATCTGGCGGATCATGCAACACGACAAGAAAAACCGCGGCGGCAAGGTGCGAATGATTTTGCCGACTGCCCTCGGCAGCGTGGATATCCACGACGACATAACCAGCCAGGAAGTACAAAAGGCCGTAGCGGCGTTGGTTGGCGAAAATTGAAATTTCCCACGACGTCGGGTGGCATGGTCAGCGGCGAAGCCGATGGCCATGAAAGAGAGATACACAATGGCGGATGGTATGTTGGGTGATTTTGAGAAAGTGATATCGTAGAAATTGCGAATCGATCTTTCATGGCTATCCCGCAAAAAAACGCGGGCTAACCATGCCACCCGACATCGTGGGAAATTGAAAAACGCATGGCTTGCAAGCAAGCCATGCCACCCGAAAACGGGGAAAACAGGAACCAAAAAAGAAAGCAAAGACAAAAAGGACTAGTACAATGCTAGCAGAATCGAATTGCTGGAAACGAAATTGTAAACATTACTTGGGTATACTGCAACCGGATGGTACGGAAATGACCGAGGTTCAGTATTGTACAGCATTCCCCAAAGGCATCCCGGATGACATAGCCTATGGAAAAAATCAACATCTCAAGCCTGTCAAAGGGGATAATGGAATACAGTTTGAGAAGGGCGAGCCGAGAGATTGGCTGAATGAAAATGAATAAATTAAAAGAATCCGAAATCGATCTGAGCGTTGATATCGCCGGCGTGAAGTTGGCTAATCCGCTGATGACCGCCAGCGGCACGTGCGGCTATGCCGACGAATACGCCGACTTCGTAGACCTCAAAACCCTTGGCGCGTTCGTAACCAAGAGCATCTCCGTCGCGCCGCGAGAGGGCAACGAATATCCGCGCATAGTCGAGACGCGGGCGGGTATGCTCAACGCCATCGGCCTGGCCAATGTCGGGCTGGAAGTCTTCCTCAAGGAGAAAGTCCCGCAGTTGGAATCGCTGGGCCTGCCCGTGTTCGTCAACGTCGCCGGCACGACCACGGAAGACTACCTCAAAGTCGCCGAAGCCCTCGAAGACGTGGATATCGTAAAAGGCTGCGAGTTGAACATCTCCTGCCCGAACGTCAAAGCCGGCGGAATCCAATTCGGCGTGGACCCCAACGCCGTCGAGAATATAACCGCCGAGTTGCGAAAGGTCTGCCGCAAGAATAAGCTCATCGTCAAGCTAAGCCCGAACGTCTCGGACATCACCGCGACCGCAGCCGCGGCTGTCAACGGTGGCGCCGACGCCCTCAGCCTGATAAACACCTTCACCGCGATGGCGATCGACATCGAAAAACGCGCCCCCATCCTCGCCAACGCCACCGGCGGGCTGAGCGGCCCGGCGATTCGGCCCGTCGCGGTTTACATGGTTCATCGCGTTTACACGCAAGTCGCCAGGCCTAATAATATTCCCATTATCGGCATGGGCGGCATACAGTATGCATCCGACGCGCTGGAATTCCTGCTTGCCGGGGCGACGGGACTGGCCATTGGAACAGCCTTGTTCGTCAACCCACAGTGCATCGTGGAAATCCGCGACGACATCGCCGATTACCTCGCCCGCCACGGCCATGGCAGCATTACCGAGATTATTGGAACATTGAAAATCGGATAAATCGTAATAATCGTAGCCGATTCTTAAGATTCTGTAAATTTTTGATTTATTCCACATTTCTCACGAAATTTTGTATTTTTTTCGGCACAGAATTATTATAATTCGCGTTTTGGTCACGGGTTGGGGGCGTGATCATATTAGCAAAGATAATTTAAGCAAAAATTGCGACATGGTAAACAGGTTTGTTTGCCTTGTCGTTATGTGTATTTTTTAACATCTGAAGTGTTGCTGCAGAAAGGCTGACACTATGCGGGTTTTTATGCTTGGGTGGGAGTTTCCACCGTTCATTAGCGGCGGGTTGGGCACTGCATGTTACGGGCTTACGCGCGGACTGGACGAGATCGGTGTGCAGGTATGTTTTGTATTGCCTACCGCGATTCCCATAGGTCAGGTCGGTTCTTCGCATGTTGACATCCGCACGCCGGACGATCTGCCGAGCAGTCAGGATTATGAACCCGTCGCCGAAGAGGACGTCCAGGCCAGCCAGTTCCAAAATCTGGAGATTCATCGCCTGGCCGCTACGCTTCAACCTTATTCCACGCCGCCAGCCGTTGACGCCGAACTGCGGAGGCTTCGCGCACAGGCACAAGCCCAGGCAGCCAAACTTTGCCGGCTGCGCATGAGCAAGCAACAGCAGGCCCGCGGAGAAAAAACCAAAGCCCTCCTCCGTGATGCGATTAACGGTAACGGGAAATCCAATCACGTCAAAATTGAATCCCAGGCGAGCCTGGCCTTGCCGAAAGGCTCGCTGGTAGTCGGTGGAGCAGGCCAGCACTACGAAGGCGACCTGATGGACCAGATACATCGGTATGCGGGCCTGGCCTGCCGATTGGCGCTGGTTGAAGATTTCGACGTAATCCACGCACACGACTGGATGACGTATCCCGCCGCGATGGCAGTAGCGGCGGCGACCGGTAAGCCGCTGGTGGTACACGTGCACAGCACCGAATTCGACCGCTCCGGCCAGAACGTCAACCAGCAGGTATACGACATCGAACGGGCCGGAATGTGGGCGGCGGCGAAGGTGGTTTGCGTCAGTCACCTTACGCGAAACATCGCCATTAACCGCTACGGCATCCCTGCCGAAAAAACCGAGGTCGTTTACAACGCCGTAGACTTACCTGCTACCGACGAATGGAAAATTGAACCGATCGGCCGGGACGAGAAAATTGTACTCTTCCTCGGGCGAATCACCATGCAGAAAGGCCCGGAGTACTTTCTCCAGGCTGCGAAGAAAGTCGTGGGCAAGTATCCCAACGTGCGTTTCGTCGTAGCCGGCAGCGGCGACATGATCCGCAACTGCATCGAACTGGCCGCCGACCTGCACCTCGGGCGACACGTAACGTTCACCGGGTTCCTCCGAGGCCAGGACGTCAAACGCATCTTCGAGATGGCTGACCTGTACGTTATGCCCTCGGTCTCCGAGCCGTTCGGTATCGCACCGCTGGAGGCGATGAGTCACAACGTGCCGGTGATTATCTCCAAGCAGTCTGGCGTCTCGGAAGTCCTGACGCACGTGCTGAAAGTTGACTTCTGGGACATCGACGAAATGGCGAATAAAATCCTGGCCGTTCTCCACCACGAACCCCTGCAGAAAACCCTCAGCCAGCACGGCCAGTTTGAATTGGCGAAATTCTCGTGGGAAGACAGCGCCACCCAACTAAAAGGCATATACGAGGCAATAACGAGTAATTAATTTAGAGGTTACATTAATTCTATGGCATCAGTTGTTTTTTATTTTCAGGTACACCAGCCCTTCCGGTTGCGGCGATACAGTGTTTTCGATTCCAGCCACGCGTATTTCGACGACGTGAATAACGAGGCGGTTCTTCGCAAAGTCGCCCACAAGTGCTACTTGCCAACCAACCAACTCATGCTGGATTGCATCCGGCAACACGAGGGGCGGTTCCGCATCAGCTATTCCGTAACCGGTACGATAATCGAGCAGTTCCAGCAGTGGGCGCCGGAGGTGCTGGACAGTTTCAAGGCCCTCGCCGAGACCGGTTGTGTCGAGTTCATCGCCGAGACATATTTCCACAGCTTGTCGTTTATTTACGACCGCGACTGCTTCATCCGCCAGACGCAACTGCACTGCGACCTGATGGAGAAACTGTTCGGCCGTCGGCCTACGGTCTTCCGCAACACCGAACTGACATACAACAACGACGTCGCCAAAACCGTCGAGGACATGGGCTTTAAGGCTATCCTCACCGAGGGAGCCGACCACGTGCTGGGTTATCGCAGCCCGAACTTTGTCTACAATCCGCCAAACTGCGGCAACCTCAAACTGATGATGAAGAATTATCGCCTCAGCGACGACATAGCCTTCCGCTTCGGCAACCGCGCCTGGGCGGAATGGCCGCTGAATACCGAAAAATTCGCCGGCTGGGTCGATCAGATAAACGGCAACGGCTATACGTGCAACCTGTTCATGGACTACGAAACGTTCGGCGAGCACCAGTGGGCGGACACGGGCATTTTCGAATTCATGCGGGCGTTGCCCGGCGCGATCATGGCCAACGGCAAGAACGACTTCCTGACCGTCAGCGAAGCCGTCGAGCGATATCAGCCCGTCGGCGAAGTGGACATCCCCCACATGATAAGTTGGGCGGACACCGAGCGTGACCTCTCAGCCTGGCTGGGCAACAGCATGCAGTCCAACGCCCTGCACGACGTCTATGCCCTCAACAACGAAGTACTGACCTCCGGCAACGAACAGCTTATCCACGACTGGCGGAAACTGCAGACGAGCGACCATTTTTATTACATGTGCACGAAATACTTCGCCGACGGCGACGTACATAAATATTTCAACCCGTACGAGTCGCCTTATGACGCGTATATAAATTACATGAATATTCTCGACAACGTCCGCACCCGTTGCGGTAACGGCGAATAGCGAAAACGACGGTGGGTGGTTTGTTGGCGGCACAGGTTTTTGTTTTGGTGATACAGGTTTTTGTTTTTGGTGGCACAGGTTTGTAACCTGTGCGTTGTTGGGATTTCCGAAAAACATGCACAGGTTACAAACCTGTGCCACCTAAAACAACATGCTTCTGCAAGCAGAAGCATGGCACCGGGGCATGTTTAATTTGTACATTAACAAGTGGGAGTAAAAATGAGTACCATGAGTATTACCACACCGAAAAAACCGGCTGCACTTCGTCCTACTGTCATCGCGTGTAACAAGCAGAACCTCAATAACCTGCTTGCGACGGAATGGCTGCGGACCAACCGCCTGGGGGCGTATTCGTCGTCCACGATAGTCGGCTGCAATGTGCGGCGATATCACGGCCTGCTCGTCGCGGCGGCCAATCCGCCCGTCGGACGCATCGTAGCCCTCTCGACCATCATGGAGCAGTTGATCATCGGCAAAGAGGTTTTCGACCTGGCGACGAACGAATTCGCCGGCAAGTTCTCGCCCAACGGGCTGATGCACATGGAGACATTCCGCGACGACGTCGCCGCCACCTTCATCTATAAGGTTAAAGGCGTAACGCTCAAGAAGCTCGTGCTTCTCAGCGACGACGCTAACGCCGTTACCATTCGCTACGAGCTTACCGGCAAGGCTGCCAAGCTGCTGCTCCGCCCGTTTACGCCCATGCGAGACTTCCACAGCCTCCAATCGTTCCGCAGCCCCGGCTCGCTGCATTCCAAGGAAATCGATTGCGGAGCATTGGTTCGCGAAGACAGCCTGCCGGACTTCCCCCTGCACATTTGCAGCACACAGGCCGAGTTCAAGCACGACCCGCAATGGTGGTATCGCGTGCTGTACCGCGCGGACGTATCGCGCGGGCAGGAAGGTTTCGAGGACATCTACTCGCCGGGGCTTTTCGTCTGGAAGCCAGGCAAAACCAAATCCTGCGAGCTGACCGCCTCGCTCGGCGAGCAACCGGCTGGCGATTTTAAATCCGACCTGGCAGCGCAGAAACTCGCCCAGGCCCAACTCGCCGCCTCCGTCGGGCCGAAACAGCCGCGGGCGATCCGCCGTCTTGCCGCGGCGACCGACGCATTTATCGTTAACCGCCCGATGAATGACGGGACGATGGGCAAATCCATCACAGCCGGCTATCCGTGGTTCGCCGACTGGGGCCGTGATACGTTTATCGCCCTGCCGGGGCTGCTGCTGAGCACCGGCCGATATGCCGAAGCCCGCGAGGTTTTCGAGACGTACGCGAATAACATTTCCGAGGGCATGATCCCCAACCGGTTCGATGACTATGGTGGCCCGCCGCACTATAACAGCATCGACGCGTCGCTGTGGTTCATCCTGGCGGCGGAGCGATATCTCACCTCCGGCGACGCAAAGGCCAAAACAAAGGCGAAAACGTTTGGCCGCAAGGTGCTGCTGCCGGCCTGCGAGGAAATCGTTACCCATTACCGCAACGGTACGCGATTCAGCATTCACGAAGCCGACGACGGCCTGCTGTGGGGCGGCGACTATGACACGCAACTGACGTGGATGGACGCCAAGCTCGGCGATACCGTCATCACCGCCCGATACGGCAAAGCCGTCGAAACCAACGCTCTATGGTACTGCGCCAATTGCATGCTCGCCAATCGCCTGGCGAATATCGACCGAGCAGCAAGCGCTCGATACGCTGAAGCCGCCGAGACTATCGGCAAGGCCTTCGTGCGGACATTCTGGAACGAGCAGGTGGGCTGGCTGAACGATTACGTCAACGAGAACGGCCCGGACGCCTCGCTGCGGCCGAACCAGATATTTGCCGTCTCGCTGCCGTACAGCCCGCTGTCCGACGAACAACAACAAGCGGTCGTGCGAGCGATCGAAGAAAATCTCCTGACGCCGCTGGGCCTGCGGACGTTATCGCCCCGCGACACCCGATACCGCAGCCGCTACGGCGGCAGTTGGGAATCCCGCGAGCGGGCATATCACCAGGGCACGGTATGGGCATGGCTGATCGGGCCTTTCATCGAAGCGTACCTCAAAGTCAAAGGCCCAGCCGGAGTCGCCCAGGCAACGCGATGGCTCAAAGAATTCGACAGCCATCTCGACCAGGTCGGCTTGGGTTCGGTAAGCGAAATTTTCGACGGCGACAACCCCCACACCCCCCGTGGCTGCATCAGCCAGGCATGGAGCGTAGCCGAAGTACTCCGCGCCAAATTGCTGATAGCCGAAATGAAACCATAATCCCACCTGCCAGAACGGGGTAAAACGGGAACCCCCGATAGATTCGGTCGAACCGCGTTGTTTGATACCAACCATTCTGCTCGGAATCTTCGGCATTTGGACGCGATGTTTTTGTTAATTTTATTTTAAAAATTCTTTAAAATTATCTTTACTTCTTTTTTGCTGCCTTAATACAATGTCAAAACGCCGACCCGGTTGCGAGTGTTTGTGTATTACGGGTGTCGGTTGCTTTAGAAGATTCAAGGGGTTTTATGGGTTGCGAAAAGGGCAAAATTGGTTTTGTTGGTGTTTCGTGGCGGCATGTGGTGCGGCTGAGATGCTTGGCTGGCTACGACAGTGCCGAGGCGTCGGCATTGCTGAGACATCACCATTTGCGACAGTGGCTGGATGATTCATTCTCATTTCCACCACCCGAACCACCGGCTGAACCACCATCCGAATTACCAGCCCTTCAAAGCCAACTATCTTTGAATCACACGAATCACACGGGCAGCAAAAAACTACAATCTGAAACTAACCGGCATTTGAGTAAATTCTCAATCGCCGGTTTTTTTATTGGAATTTTTTGAACATTGTGATGGCCTGGCGGTCAGGTCATATCTGTTGGCAGCAGGAAGTTTTTGGGAAAGGGTAAAAAGATGAATGCAATGAAACGTGCGATGGTTATGGCGGCGGTTGTCAGTGTTTTTGCCTTGTCGGGTTACGCTGAGACCGTTGGTTACTGGCGTTTTGAGGGCGATGCCACGGGGTTTGTCAATGACTCCGGCTCGAACAATTTTGACTTGGGCAAAAGTTCCACCGCGCCGACGCAGTACACACTGCCGTCGAGCGGAGCCGGGTCGAAATTCGACGATCCGATTCCAGGCAGCGGTGCAGCCAACGCCAAGGCTGCCAACTTAAGCACAAGCCGAAATCGCTATTTTTACCGTGCAGACGCCGCAGCCTTCAACGTTACCAGCTTCACCGTCGAAGCGTATATTCGCCGGTCAACCACCTCCAGCGGTTTTCAGTGCATTGCCAGCCAATATAAACCTTCCGGCGGTCAGAGAAGCTGGTACCTGTGCGTCTTTGGCACCGGTTCGGGTTCAGAAACCAACCAATTGTCTCTCGTATGGACCAGCGATGGTGGATTCGGTACCGCCGGATACGAGAAGGTTTATTCCGGAATTGTCATCAACGAAGACACGGACTATTTCATAGCGATGTCGTTCGACGCGGGCGATACGGTTGCCGGCGTGAAGTTCTACGTCAAAAATCTGGAAACCGGCGTATGGCAGACGGCAACGAAAGGCCATAAGGGCGGCTCGCCGTATAATTCGACCGGACAGTTCAGAATAGGCGCCATTGACTACAGCACTCTTTACGGGTGGACCGGGCTGATTGACGAAGTCCGCCTGTCCAACGTGGCGTTACGTCCTACTCAATTGCTTAACGGCCTGCACGACGTCATTGGCTACTGGCGTTTCGAAGGCGACGCGACGGGGTTTGTTACGGATGTCGGCCCGAACGATTTCACATTGAGCACAAGCTCCACCGCGCCTACGCAGTACACACTACCGTCGAGCGGAAGCGGGTCGAAATTCGACGATCCGATTATGCAAAATAATCTGCCCAACGCCAAGGCTGCCAACTTCGGAAGCGGTTCAAATCGCTGTTTCTACC
>JAIORC010000198.1 GCA_021108335.1 Phycisphaerae bacterium | reverse complement strand
ACCGTTACCGTTACACTGCGCTTGGTTCTGATGGGGTTCTGGCTGGTTACAAAGAATTTTATCTGGCGATCAACTCGTACACCATCCGACCATTGCGACCATTTGGTCCTGACAAACGGCTCCGTTGCATCCTGCTTATTTTCAGAAGCCACCGCGTCCGTCTCGGTCAGAATCGGGTTGAAAAAAACCAGACGAAAGCGACATCGGTACATACGGCCGTACTCAATGTCCCTGGAATGGAACCAGAACAACAGTTTCCCCTTTAACTGTTCGTCAAACTTGGGAACAACTGCTTTGGCAACATCGCCCTCGCCGGCGGGAGCTCTGCGACCAACCCGGCGGCCCGGCATCATCATGTCTTCGCCCTCCATTAAGCCGCCCCGGCCAACCGTGCGACCCGGCGTTATCGTGGGTTTGGGAATAACCGAAGTGCCGGGAACAGGCACTGCCGGAGTACCCGGAGTCGCCGGTTCAACAACCTTCGGCGGAAATTCTTTCGCGACGTCCAACCCCCAATGCTGCTGCCACGATACCACCGCATCGCCGTCCCACACGAAAAGATAGGCCGGCTGAAGCATATATTGCATCCAACGGTTGTAGAGATGCTCTTCAACCACCTTTTTGACCGCGGCGGCATTCTTGCCGTCGAAGGCGGGAACCGTCGGCGGCTCCAACACCCTACCGGTTTGTGTATTTTTCAGGCGGTAGAGCGTCAACGAATCGATCTTCTTATACGTCTTGTCCGGCTGGAGCTGCTGGAACTCCACCTCGTAGCCCCAGGCGATCACCTTTGGACGAACCAGCGTATTTGCCAACTCTTTATCCCAGAGCTGTTTAAGCTTGCCGAAGGGGTACCAACTCACCGCCCGCCACATCGGGCCTTCTTCCAGCTTGTCTTCGACCTGCCCGGAGGCATCCTTCTGCTGGACACAGGCAATTTCATTGTTGCACCAGTTAACCGGCCTGGCGGGAACGGGCATATTCCTGACCAATTGTGCCAACGTTACCACACGTATCTTGCTTATGTCTGTGGCACCTTTGGCACCTTTGGCAACAGGCTCACCGTAATTCAGTTGGCACAGGGCGGCGGCACCGGCCAAGGGAACATCCTGCCGCTTCTTGAGAATCGACAAGTCTTCCCGCAGAGGCGTCTCTTCCGGTTTTTGCCGTTTGATTCTTGCCTCCAGGCGCTGCATGGCCCCAAGCAAAGTTTTGTCCACTTCGCCAGGCGGAACCATCTCCTCCTGGGAACCCACGCCGGTTACGACCGGCAGGCGGCGGGGCGTACCGATACCGAAGTATACCACCGTGTAAAGCAAGATAATCAGGCAAACCGCCAATACTATCTTTTCGATATATTTATCCATCAAACCGGCGTCTTGGTCATTGGCCATATGTTTCGGCCTCCTTAATCTATCAGGTATATTATGGGGTGGTCTTTTTTGCCTTATCTGGTGCGGGAGCCGTTTCGCCACCGCGAATCTTTATCTCAGGAGCCGTCAACTTCAATGGGCGACCCCTCTTTTTCAGGTCTATGTCTTCGACCCGGTACTTGTCAACAGGACGCCAGGCCTCTTTGGGTAAGTCTTTGAGAACTTCCAGCGGCATCAGCGGCTCGTAGTCCCATTTCTTTTTCTCTTCGTCATAGGTGCCTCGCATCCAATCCGTCAGCAAAAGCAACTGGCCGGTGAATGTAACCCAACGAACCGATTCCGTTCCGTAGTAGTACAAGTCCCCAGACTCCACGCCAGGCCGGGCCACGGTGGGTTTTTTTTCGAGAGACTTGTGAATTTGCTGGTTCAGAATTACGTGATAATTCCGCTTGAGAAGATTTTCCTGGAGAGCCGGGATATATCGCGTGGGCATCAGTACCGTAAAAGAATAGTTCACAACGTCGAAGAGGGGATTGTCGGCATTACGGGTCAATGTCAGGGGCTTTGCGGCGATTCTGTCGGCATCTTTTTGGGCGGGCTTTTTTGAAGCCCCGTAGTGCATATCCTCCATCATCGGAAAATCGTTCCTTGGGGCGGTAGAAGCATCGACCTGTGAACCCACGACAATTCGCCTCAGCCTTTTAATCGGCGAACGAGTAACGTTTTGCTCGAGACCCGTGAGTTTCTGGTTGGCCATTTCCTCGGAAATGGTTTGACTGATTGCCTGGAGAATGTCCGTCTGCACCCACAAACTCAACTGGGCATTCCATACCTGTTTCGGCGATAACCTGCCCGTAAAATCCTTCGGGAACATGACGTTCAACGAATCCATAGTGGCGTATATCCGCCCCTGCTGGGCTTTGCTGAGTTTCAGGCTTTCCTGGGCCTCTTGAATGGCTTCAGGACTGAGCTTGATATCTCCCGCACCAGTTCGGGAAGGGCCGCGGCGAAGGCCCGGCGCAAGCATGTCCATTTCGCCTTCAAATCCGGGGCGAACGCCCCCTGTGGACCTTTCACCGGCCTTGCCCTCCAGCCCCTTGAGACGGATCAACTCATCGCGATCCAGGCGCCTTTGCACCTCGGTCGCCTTGCTGGTGATCTCCGCTTCCGCAGGCGGTGTCGTCGGTTTTAAGATTGCCAGCAACGCATCCAGCCGCATGTGGCACTTCGTAACAAAGCGATAATCCAACCGGTTTGCGTACCAGAGGTCGGAAGAATACGGCAGAGCGGGACACGTTCCGCCCTTCGGCTTCAGCAATTCGAGAGAAACCACGTCAAAGTTCCTGCTGTTCCATTTGACATTTTCCTGGCAAACACCGGCCAGGGCCCTGTTCAGGTCGTCGACCCGCCTCTTCGCGGCTTCAATAGTATTCTGGTTATTGAATGTCGAACGGTTCGAGCTATGGGATGTCGGACGACTGAGCCTCTGGATTTGCTCGGACAGGGTAACCCGCTCTGCCATTTCCTCATCTTCGATTTTCTCGTCGATGCTGAAACCCCAGAGCAACAGGACGCCCGCAAGCACCACCGTAACGCCTATCAGTACAACAACAAACAGATTTTCACGAATACCATTCATTCTCGTCTCCTGCGGAGTCAATTTTTCTTTGTTTTGGAAGATTCGGAAGGCTTGGCAATACCGTCGCCAGTTACCGCCACCCGGAAAGTCATCTTTTTGCGAACACTACTGTCAAGGCTTTCGGTCGGGAATAATGGGTCTGGATTCACCGGCCCTTCGGGCTTGGTCTCGCCCGGCCTCGAAACACCGAACCTTTCCATAGCGGGGTACTTCCTGACACCGAGGCTTTGCGCACCGTCGGCCTCGGATGCGACGTCGATTTCCCCCACCAGTTCAAAGTTGGGAGCTTTGGCAAATACCTCTGTAAGAGAGTTTATGAATCTGCCCTCCATAACATTGGCTTTGCTTCGGCTCAAAGGAGTACGCACAAAAATCTCTATCTGGAACCCACGAGGGCCGGCTGATTCCTTCTGCCACGATTTCTTGTATTCATATGTCTTTTTGTCTTTCTCTGTCTCTGTTTTTTCGTCGGTCTTGCTCAAATCCTTCATGTAGACCGATGTCATTCCTTCCAACAGGAAAAGATTTCGATTTTGCCGGAGCGTCCTTGCCAACATTTCGATCATGGCCATCCGCAACGGCTGCGGTTTCCTTTTTTCGGCAGGCCTGTAAGGCAACCGGTTAATCATCATCAGCCTTGCCTGGTCGGACACACTCGGGCTACGCCCCCACGCCTGCTGTTTTTCCGGCGTTGCCGTGGCAAAGACTTTGAGAATCTGCCGGTCGTTTTCCGTGGTGGTCGCCAGTAGCAATGCCTCATTTATCCGGGAATTGATCTCCGGCCAGGTCGAAGCGTAGGCGCGAAGGCTCAGGTGTTCCCGGATGAGTTTTTCCTTCGATTCGAGATTGGTGTCGATTTTATTGGCTTCGTTTTTCCAACGTTGGAGCCGCTTGCTGATTTTCTGGGCTTCGGCGAGACTCCGCCTGAGTTGCGGAGCCTGAAGCTGCTTTATGTCTGCCATGCCACGGAAAACAAACAACCCGCAAGCAAGCACCAATGCCGCCGCCGCCACGGCAAACCACGGTTTTTTCTTTGCCCACAGCCGCTTCTTGATAATGGCTCCAGGAAGCAGGTTGGTCGTAATCAACCCCTGCCCCAATGCCTGGACGGCCAGCCCATAGGCCACGCCGAAAGACAGCACGTGCTCCGAGAATTTTTCGCCCGGCGTTTCCGTCTGCGGGGCTTCCAACTGGTTGAACTTTCTGACTTGGGTAACGGGCATATTCAGGTTCTGCTCGAGGTATTTCTGCATACCAGGCAAACGGAAGCCGTTGCCCATTCCCACCAGTTGCTTGAACCGGCTTTCGCGGTGCAGCGAGGTATAATAGCCAATAGACCGCTGGATTTCCTGAACGAGGTCCGCAAAAACCGGCCTCATGACCTGGAAAATCTGCCTGGCGTATTTGCTGGACGCAGCGGTGCGCTTGAGTTTTTCCGCCTTGGGGAACGACAGCTTGAAGCTCTTGACAAGTGCCTCGGTGAAGTTATTGCCGCCGATCTGGATAGTTCGCGTCCAGATTCCATGCCCGTCGGAAACAATCAGGTGCGTCTTGTCCGCACCCACATCAGCCAGCATCGTCGCCCCGTCCGTAGCAATCTGCCCATCGGCCATCATGAAGTTGTACAACGCCAGCGGTGCCATCTGGACTAGATCTACTTCCATTTCCTCCTGAACGAAATAGGACAGCATCTCGGCGACATCAATCTGCTTCATCGCGAAAATTCCCGCCTCCACTTCAGGAGAATCGGGATCCTGGAAACACTGATACCGCCAGGTTACTTCCTCGATGGGGAAGGGAATTTGCTGCTCCGCCTCGAAGCGGACGATGTCTGGTATCTTTTTCTGCTCCACGGGCGGCAGCTTGACGAACCGGGTAAAACTGCTCTGTCCAAGCACTGAAACCGACACCTCGGAATCGGAAACATCCGTGCGTTGGAGAAATTCTTCCAGCGACGCTTGTATCAAAACACGAGAATCGACATCCGACTGCGACAACACGTTGGAATGCTCAACTACCTCGAAAGCCTCCATCTGGGGCGGATTATCGCCGTCCACCCGCAACTTGATAGCCTTGAGAGCGCACTGCCCAATGTCAATACCCCATACACTTTTAACTCTTGCCATGGTTACTCCCTTGGCCGGCCTTGCCAAATCAATTGTCGACGATTATTCAGCTTTCCTATGCGTTGCCGCAAGTCCACAAAAACTAATCAACCCTTTTTGCGGCACATTACTATATAATTTTGATGCGATAAGAGCAACAGCGCATTGATAAACTTTGCCGTCCGAGACTGGTATCCCGGGCTGCACCTATTTACTGAAGCTATCGGCACATGCGACGATTTAAGATTACTACATTAGGCTGCAAAGTTAACCAATACGATGGACAGGCCATTGCCGAAACTCTCGTCCGGGCCGGTTTACGCCCTGCCCCATCGTCCCAAATGCCCGATGTGGTGATTATCAACACCTGTTGCGTTACCGCCGCCGCCATGCGAAAAAGCCGCCAGGCAATCCGCCGGGCCGTCCGAAACGCACCGGCAGCAGCAGTAGCAATAACAGGCTGTTACACAACTTACGACGCCAAGCGAATCCACGAAATCCTCGAAATGCTTGCGGTTCCGGAGGAAAAAATTCTCCTCGCCGGCCATCACGACGACCTCGCCACAGCCATCCGGCAGTGGATTAACACAACCGCTTCGCCTGATAATAAGACACCCGAAACACTCAAAAGTTTTGCCGATTTCCCGGATTCCGGCAAATCGCCCAGCCGCCACGACCAGCCCGGGCCGGAAACAATTCGCGCCCGGCGGCTCGCCGCGATAGCCGCTGGGGCACCCGCCGCCGGAAATCTGCCCCCGATTCGCGAATTTCCAGGCCATCAGCGGGCATTCGTGAAAATCCAGGACGGCTGCGACGCGTTCTGCACCTACTGCATCGTGCCATACGCCCGGGCGAGGGTCTTTTCGAAATCCCCGCGGCAAGTCATCGACGAATGCAGGCAACTCGCCGCAGCCGGCCATCGGGAAATCGTCCTCTGCGGAGTGTTCCTGGGTGCCTACGGACGAAACACCGCCATCCGCCGCCACTGGACCGACAAACCCAGCCCCCTGCCCCAACTGCTGCGAAATGTCGCCGATATAGAAGGCCTCTGGCGCGTCAGGCTCTCCAGCCTGGAACCGGCAGACCTGAACGAAACTCTGCTTGCCGTCGCCGCAAACAACCCCGCCGTCGCGCCGCACTTTCATCTGCCGCTCCAGAGCGGCTCGGAACGAATCCTAAAAAAGATGAACCGCCAATACACGCCCAGCCAATACCGCCGCACCATTGAACGCCTGCAAAACGCCCTCGACCGCCCGGCTATCAGCACCGACATCATCGTCGGATTCCCGGGAGAAACCGACGAGGATTTCGCCGCGACGCTGGATATCGCCCGACAGGCCGGCTATGCAAAAATTCACGCCTTCCCGTTCAGCGCGATAAAATCCACCGCCGCGTGGCAACACAGAAACGAAACGCCGCCCGGACAGGTCGTCCGGGAGCGGCTGGCCAGGCTCAGCGAGCTGGAAACCGAATCGGCGGAAAAATATCGCCGGCAATTCCTCGGAGAAACGCTGGAAGGGCTGGTCGAATCCACCATTCCCGGCCCGGGCCTGCGGAAAGCGATGACCGACCGCTACCTGACGGTGGAATTTGACGCCCCCAAAAAAACACCCGCCGAACAACTAACCGGCCAGATCGTCCGCCTGAAAATCCAAAGCCTCAGCCCAACAGGACTAAAAGGAACCCTCGCAGGAAACAAAACCTAGCGCGGCGGCCATCCCTGGCCGCCGCGAAATCGGACCGGTGAAACGCGGTGGCCTGGGAAGGCCACCGCGCTGGGGTGAAGACATACAGGTTTGCAACCCCCTTGGGGCAAGCCTGTGCAAATTCCCGCGATATCGGGTGGCATGGAAACCCCGCGTTTTTTGCGGGGTAGCCATGAAAGAACGATTTACAATTTCTACGCCACTCCTCATGGCGACCCAGCACCGCGCGTAGGATAGGTACTCCCGCCCACGCGGGACGAAAAACACATGGTCCCCTGGGGACCATGCCACCCAAACATACCATCTACCATCGTATATCTGTCTTTCGTGGCTGAAAGCTTCGCTTCCCGCCACGGCACCCGATGCGTTTTCTTACCGCATGCTTCTGCAAGCAGAAGCATGGCACCCAACATTTTTTTCTGGGCTGTTCCCTCATGGCGACCCCTGCGGTGTCGCCATGCCACCCAAACCAGATGTCGGGTGGCATGTTGTCGGTGGCACAGGTTTGCAACCTGTGCCGCGGTGGCCTGGGCCAGGCCACCGCGCTAGAGGACGCCCTCGCGCGGCGGCTGCGTAAAAACACGTTTTATTCCTTTAGTCCGGGATATTTCCGGCATACAATGCCATCTGGAGAATTCGAACATGAATACGCATCGAACTGTAATACTGAAGTGCCTGGTTGTGATTTTATTTTTCGGCACAGCCGTTGTTTACGCCGATGACATGACGCCCGACCAGGCCAAAAAGATATTCGACAATCGTTTCGGCGGGGAAATCGCAAAAGCCACCAACTCCGGCACAAAAAAAGACGACGTTGCCCTTGCCGAAACATTACTCGCCGCCGCATGGAATACCGGCGAGCCGGCCCTGCTGAGCCTTATGTGCCGCCAGTCCTATGAACTGGGCAAAAGAAACAAAAATGGCTACGAAATTGCCGCCGAGGCGTTGGAATTGCTTATCGCCCAGATACCAGCCAACCGCCCGACCTGCCTCGAAGACATACTCGCCATGCGACAAAAAAGCTTCTCGGTTACCCGCGGAGCAGCCAAGACGCAGGCAGGCGAAAATCTTCTTCATGCCATGCTGGCCGTGGCGAATCTGTACGCCAGGCAGGGCAACCCCAGGAAGGCCGAGCGAATTCTCCAGAAATCCATCTCGATCGCCAACAATATCCGCTCCGGACAAAAAGAATCCATTCAGCAACTTCTGGGCAATATCAAAAGCCGCATCGCTGCCACCCGCAAGGCCAAGTCGCTATCGGCCTCGCTGGAAAGCAAACCCGGCGATATCAAGACGCGAAAATCGCTTATTCAACTTTACATCCTGAAGCTGGACAATCCCGCGGCAGCAGCCAAGCTGCTTGTTGCGGAAATGGACGAGACGATGCGTTCCTGTATACCCCTGGCGACCAGAAACCCGACAAAACTGCCCGCCGAAGTCGCCGAAGAGATGGCCCGCTGGTATTACTCGCTGGCCCAGTCGGCACCGAAGGCCGACAAAGGCCCGCTGCTCGCGCGAACAAGCGTATATCTCAAACAATTCCTGGCAAAATATCCGAAAAAAGACGCCCGGCAAGCGGCGGCGGAGCAGCAGGCTAAGCACATCAACGATGAGCTGGCAAAGTTGGGCATGTTGCGTAGCACAAAGGGCTGGGCCAACAGTGTTGACAGCCTGAACCTCCCCACGAACGCCAAAATCACCCGCGCCATTCGCAAAGCCAAAAAGTACCTGCTGTCGAAACAGGAAGAAAACGGCCGGTGGCTGCCGGGGGAAAACCCGCACAACTTCAACCCGAAATCCACTACGCTGCTGGTAACCTGCGCGCTGATCCAATACGGCATCGATCCGAAATTGCCGACTATCAAAAAAATTCTCGACTCCGCCGACAACGACCAGAATCGTAACACCCTCTACAACGCAATGTCCTGTATCGTTTTTCAGGCTGCCCGGGGAAAACTGGGCAAAAAATACGACAACGCCCTCCGCAAACGGGCCGAAATGTTAATCAAATCCACCGACGACGGGAGCTTCCGCAGATACCTCAACCCAGACTACCCCGCCTCCAACGGCTCGGCCTACGTAACCCAATGGGCTGTACTGGCGATTGCAGAAGCTGACGACGCAGGCGTTGTTAAAGTGCCGCCGGGGTTCTGGGCGAAAAATCTTGCATGGTGGAAAAAAAATCAGAATCCAGACGGCGGCTGGGGCCAATGGCACGGCCAGAGATCCCGCCATTTCCCCACCGCGGCGGCAGCGGTGAGCATGCTTATATGCATGGACAAGCTCGGCATGTCGCGTCACAAAGCCCTGAAAAACAAAGCCGTCCGCGACGCCCTGCGGTGGATTGACAACAGGTTCGACAACGGCAGGAATCGCGACCCGCTGAATTATCTCTACACCATCGTCAGGCTGGGCGCCGCCAGGGGCACCACGCGTTTCGGCGGAAAAGACTGGTTCAAATGGCTTTCAAAAAACATGATCAGCCGGCAGAGCGCCGACGGCTCATGGAAACCCGGCGGACACTCGCAAACCATTTCCACCGCACTGGGCATCCTGGTTCTCGACTGCGGCTGCTCGAAATAGGTTTCCAAATTCGTCGGGCTGTTGTAGAATCCCCGCCATGACGCAAAACAGCACAAACCTCGTGGACACCGCTCGCCAGCTATTGGCTATCGAATCTATCCTGGGCAGCGACTGGCTGCTACCGGTCAGCCGAAACAAAAATCCTCTGCCGCCGCTGCAACCCGCCGAACACACTTCGACGGCAACAGCCACGGCGGAAGCCCCATCGCCCACCGTCGGCGATACGCTGTCGCCGGAGGAAAAAGCCGCCGCACTGGCGGAGCTTAACCAGTCCGAAGTCAACAACTGCAAAAAATGCCCGCTCCACCAGACCCGCAACCACGTCGTCTTCGGCGACGGCGACCCCGCAGCCGGGCTGGTATTCGTGGGAGAAGGCCCGGGCGCCGACGAAGACGCCACCGGCAAACCCTTCGTGGGCCGGGCCGGCGAACTGCTGACGAGAATGATCCACGCCATGGGCCTGGACCGGCAGCAGGTGTTCATCTGCAACATCGTAAAGTGTCGCCCTCCCGGCAATCGCAATCCCGCCCCGGAGGAAGTCCAGGCCTGCTGGAATTATCTCATCCGGCAGCTGGAGATTATCCGCCCGCGGGTAATTGTAACGCTGGGCAACCCAGCCACGCAGAATCTCCTGCAGACGCGGGTCGGCATAACGAAATTGCGAGGCAACTGGCAACGGCTGCCCGACATCGGCAACGGATTAGCCGGCACCCCCGTAATGCCGACCTTCCACCCCTCATACATCCTAAGAAGATACACCCCCGAAATCCGCGGCAAAGCCTGGTCCGACCTCCAAGCCGTAATGCAGCAACTAGGCCTGACAATGCCGAAAAAATAAAGCGGTACCCGCAACAACACCAACGGGTGCCGCGAAGTCATAGTTTTTGTAGGCCGGGTTTTAACCCGGCAATTGCATGGTACATGCAATCATTACCTTCGTCGGTATGCTCAAGTAAAATCGATCTGGAGTTGTTTGCCGAATGCGTTGCTGATTTTTTCCAACGTTTTTATTGTCGGGTTGCACCGGCGGGGATTCTCCAGCTTCTGATAGGCCTGGTACGAAACATTCAGTTGGTGGGCAATTTCCGTTTGAGGCCTGCCCTGACGAAGCCGCCTCAATGAATAGGCTACCTGAATATGGGGAAGAATCGCAATGTCGTGAAACGATTTGCCGCGATGCTTCCCAGGCTCGGGCAAGTCAAAGCCACGCTCGAAATCAGACTCAATCGCACCGTTCAACGCCTCCGACGCGCTGCTCAACGCTTCCGCGAGAGTGTTGCCATAGGTGTTAATATTAGGAAACTCCGGGAACGAAACCAGAAAACATCCGTCTTCTTCGACGATTTTAGCGGCATAGGTCATCATGGTCGTACTCCTGTAATTCCGGCTTGTTTCAAAATCGCATTAGCCAGGCCTTTGGGTATATCTCTGCTGCCGTGGACCGGCACGGGAATGGAGCGGCAACCCTCCTTAATCATGATATGATGGCTGCCGGAAACCCTGTCCAGCACCCAGCTATGCTTCTTCATGATTTTAATGAGTTGCCTTCCAGTCATTATCCCATCATACAACCTGAAGGTTGCGTGTCAAGAGAGAAAAACATGAGCAATTTGGATATTCGGTGGGTTTGATGATGCTCCCTGAAGAATCACCTCGGATGCACGCTGCCGCGAGCGTTCTGGGCGTGGTAGATTTCCACCAGTTCTTCAATGGCTTTGGCATATGCGCCGGTCGGATGATCTCCAGCGAGGCGTTCCACATCTATCAGGCTGCGTAAGTAGAGAATTCGCCATCGCCACGCCCGGCTGGCCTGCGGGGGCAACTTCGCGTCAACCTCCTTGATGATCTCATGAGCCTTCATTACCTTCTCGGCCTCGGCCTTGGGATCAACCCACGTTTCTTCCAGAAGATGGATCGCCGCCAGCACATCGTCCACCACGTCCGGCGAGTACTCGAATGCGATGTATTCCCTCAGTATTTCGTCAGCCGTCCGATCCGGCTCCCAGTAGAACTGAAAACATACGATCTTATTCATATCATCGGAGATGCCCTCCGAATACGGCATGCCGCCGACAAGTTTACCGCCGGTCATCCTCCAAAGCCTTTCGAAGCGGGCCGGCAGAGGATTGGCTCCCGATCCGCCCCAGGGGTGTCGCCCCCACATGCTGATTTCCGGGAAGTTCAGCAACGGCAACCCGCCCGGGACGCCCTCGTCCAGGGGATATCGGGGGAAGTCCTCGTGCGAATCAGCCATGACGTAATCCAGCCAGTCATTGTCCTGCCCAAGAAATCCGGCGAGGCCTTCCCATTCACCCGCGGGCGGCGTGTCATAACACCACGTGGAGAGAATGGTCTCCAAGCCGGGAAATTTGGTGCGGGCCATCAACGCGATATCTCTTGACAGTCTGGGATAACCCTCAGCCCCCCAAGGCCAGCACCTGGAGCAGCCGCAACCACCCTCGTCGTACGGCCAAAACACAAAATAATCAAGCCCCACGTCTTTGTACTCATCCATCAATTGGCCGCAAAGTTCCATCAGGTAATCGTGCCCCGCCGGGTTGCCCGGGCAGACGTTTACGCCAAGATCGCCCCGCCTGGCCAAGCCGTCGGGGTACTTGGTGGCGAGGATTTCCTTCGGTGCGGTAGCGAATCCCTGGCCGGGCGCCTGAATCAGCCCGACCTTCAGCCCAACACTGCGTGCCGCCTTCAACAATCGCCGAATCTGCTCCAGGATTTTGCGGGCGGCAGGATCATCAAAGCCCTTAAACTGCCAGGCGGGAAAATGCACAATAACAGCATTGGCCCCCCACAACGCGACATCCTCGAGGTACTGCTGTACTTCCAGAGCCGGCGCGGCTTCATAAAAATTGTTAAAGTGCGTAGCCGCGTAAATGGCGCGGAATGAACCCTTCGGCGCGTCCGTACCACGCCAGTCGCCCGGTGTGAAACCGCCGCCATCGTATCGGGACGTTCGCAGAAATTTGCCAATCCCATACAGCAGGCCGCGATCATCATTGCCGGTAATCCGAATTACATCTTTACCGCCCTGCCCGATCGAAAACCCCTCAGGCCCGAAGCCCTCTTCGATGGCCAGCTCGACGGTCAACGGAGCGTCATTGGATATCTTTACCTGCCCGCCGCATCGCTCGGATATGTGCCGAGTGAAAACATTGGCAATTTGTTCGATTGCTGCACTATTTTGAGACGGCAGAACCACACATACAGACTGAACCGGGGAAGCTGACATATAAATCTCCCATGAAGTAAGTCAAATCCAAGGTGCTATAATTTCACAGATGGGGAAAGCTACCGCCTTCTTTTCGCCAGGTCAAGACCCAACCCGGAAAAACTACATAATTTTACCGGGTGCCATGCTTCTGCTCGCAGAAGCATGTGTTTTGGGTGGCATGGCTTGCTTGCAAGCCATGTGTTTTTCGTCCTGCATGGGGGGCCACCCGCCCTAGCCGGCTCCACCCGTGTACTCTCCGTTTGTGAAATCCTCGTGTCCGGCCGCTTCGCCTTGTTTGTCAAACAGTGTGCGGCGGCCGCTGCCATCGGATACTGTTTGGGTCCACTTGGGTTCAGCAATCTCCAGCCGCCCATTCACCCACCGACTCGTTCGTGAAATCTCCCAGCATGAGACGAGTTTGCCGTGATTCCATACTGTCTCCTGGATGATCTTACCGTCGGAACTTTTCTGGTGGAACTTGCCATGCAACGGTCGCGAAGCGGTCAGAAGGTCTCGACTGGTGCTTGCACAGCCGAGCAACGCAACAGCAAGCAGCAGTAAACCCAGCATGACTATTCTTGCATTCATCATCTGCTCCTAACACCTTGCATCAAATACCACCCAAAGCAACCGTCGCATGATAACTCAGATTACTCATCTACAAGTATCAGCTTCACATTTTTCATCTTTGTAACTTCATCAATTTCTTTAGGACAAGGCAGCTCGTTAGGCCACAAAACAACAAATTTTACTTTTTTGTTACTGGAAATAATTTTGGCACTTCTTTCATGTATATCCCCACCAACATATAAAACAATATCGGGTTTCAACGTATATGCTTTTTGAATAGCCTTATAATTCCCCTCAATCCATCCCATTCCGCCATAAAGGCGACCTTGTAACAAAAACTCCTTCGCCTCGTCTTGTCTTAACGAATCGATTGGGGCCATATCTAAAAAAAGCATTTTATAATACCTACTCCTGACACTAATCAAGTTCAGACGCGTCCCTTCGTCTAAAGCGGTAATAGTTTTTTCCAGTTCATGACGTAATACATCCCAGTGGTCAAGTAATAAAACATCCTCGGGGATTATCATTACAATAGAATCACCGGGGACTGCATAAGAACCTATTTTCACGTTCTTTTTATTTAAGACTTCGTTTTTCTCACACGCCCCTGCCCAGAAAACAAGAATTCCGATCGATAACATTAACATTCTTTTTTTCATATTTTTCTCCAAACGATATCAACTTTAGATTCCATCGTGGCGACCCCTACGATGTCGCCATGCCACCCGACATTCGGTTTCAGTCTGGAAGAAATTCAACTCTCTCAACAAAACCGTTCTTAAAATATATGTCACCAACGTCTGCATTATACTTTAGCTTGAACTTTGGATTATTGGCTGAACGCCATATCTGGATGTGGCCTGTGTATTGCTTTTCGCTTTCTATCTCAATATCGGATATTTGATATTCTTTTAAAATATGCCTGATATCACTAACTTTCATCCCGGAACAAATTCTATTTAAATCCCGAATAAATTCCTTTCTTACTGTCCAGGGATACCACCAAATACAAATTAAAGAAAACCACAACATAACGATAGTTGATATTTTATATCTAATATTTGCCCGGAGCATTATTGCATTTATATACAATATAATACTTGCTATGCAGCCATATCCAGTCAATACCGATCCCAAGAAACAGAAAGGCATATCAATTAATTGCAGGGCCAAATATATTGTTATTAAGAATAGACATGTCAACAAAAGTATTATTTCTTTCTTCTTCATAAGTTTACTGGTTCCCGTGTAGCCGCGATGATTACGTGTTTGTTTCGTCGAAGACGGTTTCTGCGTGGTAGCTGCTTCTTACGAATGGGCCGCAGGCGGCGGCGGAGAATCCCATTTTTTTGGCGCGGATTTCCCATGCGTCAAAAATTTCCGGCGGCACGAATCGCTCGACCGGCAGGTGGCTGCCGGACGGGGCGAGGTATTGGCCGATCGTTAGAATGTCGCAATTCGCCAGCCGCAAGTCCCGCATCACGCCGAGGACTTCGTCGTCGGTTTCGCCCAGGCCGACCATCATCCCGCTTTTGGTATACACGGCTGCGGACGTCTCGGCGGCTCGGCGTTTGGCGTAGGCAAGCACAGCCATGCTCTGGCGGTAGTCGGCCTGCGGGCGGACGGCGGCATAGAGCCGCTCGGCTGTCTCCACGTTATGGTTGAACACGTCCGGCCCAGCAGCCAGGACGATATCAATCGCCGCCTCGTTGCCCTGGAAGTCCGGTACGAGCACCTCGATTTTCGCCTCCGGCAGCCGGCTGCGCACCGCCTGAATCGTCCGGGCAAAATGCCCCGCCCCACCGTCGGGCAAATCGTCCCGCGTAACGGACGTTATCACGACATACTTAAGCCCCATAGCTGCCGAGGCCTGTGCGACGGCGCTTGGCTCGTCCTCACGCGGCGGGTCTGGTGTGGTGGTGGTTGGAATCGCGCAAAACCGGCAGCTCCGCGTGCAGGTCTCGCCGAGAATCAAAAACGTCGCCGTCCCGCGGGCATAACACTCGCCGCGATTCGGGCACTGGGCTCCCTCGCAAACCGTAGCCAATTTCAAATCGTGCAGTAGTTTGACCACGGCTGCCGACTCGCCGCCAGCAGGCAGCCGACGCTTAAGCCAAAGCGGCAGCCGCCGGCCTGGCTTCCGGTTGTTATTTTCGCTACCCATGAAATAAAATACCTTTACGACAACATACGCCCAGGAATCCGCTTGGATGGGAGCACCCAGGCTACTTTTCTTCGTCTTCTTCGATATCGAAGTCTTTGTCGGCTGGAAAGTCGTCGGCTATATCTTCATCGTCCTGGAATTCGTCTTCCGGT